>JAZGFQ010000246.1:0-5573 GCA_036479635.1 Arenicellales bacterium | reverse complement strand
GTTTGCCGCTAAAGTTGAAGACAACACCGTTTTTATTCAGATATAAATCATGCATACAAATGTAAAAGCAGCGGATACTTTGCCGCCAGTGGATAACGAAGGATATCTGTTAGATCCCAGCGATTGGACGGTTGAGATTGCCTTAGCATTGGCTGAGACGGTCAACATCGACATGACACCGCAACACTGGGCAGTGGTTTATTTTGTCATAGATTATTACGAAACCAACCAGCAAGTGCCTGAAACGCGCCGCGCTTTAAAGTGGATGAAAACCGCGCCTGAATTTGGTGAAGAGCTTGCCACGCGCAAGGGTTTATATAAAATGTTTCCCTATGGTTTTGGCCAGCAAGCCTGCAAAATTGCGGGGATGCGTAAACCTTTAAAACTCATTTTAGATTTATAGCCCACGATGTTATTTGGCCGACAAAAAAAGAACCCGATCAAGATCAATGATCATGGTGTGGTGGATTGGAAATACGCCACCTGCGGTTATTGTTCTACGGGCTGCGCAATTGAAGTGGGCTTGAATGCCGAGGGCAAACCCGTTACTTCACGCGGGGTGGCTGATGCCGATGTGAACCGCGGTAAGTTATGCTTAAAGGGTTTATCAGAACATCGCTTATTTGATTCCGCTGGGCGCGGCACACAGCCGTTGATGCGTGATGAAATTCATCAGCCTTTTGCGGTCACGAGTTGGGACAGCGCCTTAGATAAAACCTATGCTGAGATCAACCGTATTCAAGCAAAATATGGCAGAGATTCGGTGGCAATTATCTCTACGGGGCAGATGCTTACCGAGGAGTTTTATACGTTAGGTAAGCTCACGCGCGGCTTAATCGGCACCAATAATTATGACGGTAACACCACGCTTTGCATGGCCTCGGCGGTCTCGGGTTATAAGCGCTCGTTCGGCTCAGATGGCCCGCCGGGGTGTTATGAAGATTTTGAACACACCGATTGCTTGATGGCATGGGGCTCGAATTTACCTGAGCAACACCCGATTATTTATTGGCGCATGAAAGAGGCGCAGGCTAAGCGTGGCTTTCCGTTGGTGGTGATTGATCCGCGCGTGACCATGCTCGCGCAAAATGCCGATATCCATTTACCGATTACACCCGGCACCGATGTGGTGCTACAAAATGCCTTGATGCACGTTATTCTAGATGAAGGCTTGGAAGATAAGGTTTATATAAAAGCCAACACTAACGGCATTGAAGCCTTAAGTGCGGAAGTTAAAAACTATGACCCAACCACTGCCGCGAAAATTTGCGGTATTGATGAGGATACCATTCGGGTGGTGGCAAGATTATTTGCCAAAGCAGGTGCAGCGATGTCGATCTGGACGATGGGGATTAATCAATCCACACACGGTTCTGATGGCGTGGTGGGGATTAATAACTTATCTTTGATCACGGGTAATATTGGTAAACCAGGTGGGACGAGTTTATCGATCACAGGGCAGTGCAATGCGATGGGCACGCGTGAATGGTCATCTTGCTCTGGGCTGCCGAATTATCGCCAGTTGGAATCGGCTGAAGATCGCGCAGAAATTGCCGAATTTTGGAATGTTGATGAAGCCTTTTTCCCGAAAAAACGCGGCATGTTTCAAACCGATATTTACCGCGCGATTGAAACGGGTGAGATTAAAGGTTTGTGGTTAATCGCCACCAACCCGTTAAGCTCTTTACCTGATACCGCGCGCATTCGTAAATCGATGGCGAAGCTGGAATTCGTGGCGGTGCAAGATTGTTATGAAGACACCGAAAGCGCGCAATACGCGCATGTGTTTTTGCCCGCAGGCACATGGGCAGAAAAACACGGGGTGATGACCAACACCGAGCGGCGCGTGAATTTAGTACAACCTTTGGTTGCGCCGCCTGAAAATGCCAAGCCTGATTTATGGATTTTCAACCAAATGGCTAAACGCTTTAACTCGGAGTCTAAGGTCAATTTCCCTGAAAATGCCGATGAGATTTTCTTAGAGATGGGCGGGCTTTCAAAAGGGCGTTTATCCGATATTTCAGGCATGACGCACGAGAAAATTCTAGAACATAAAGGCATTCAGTGGCCTTACACTGAAGCGCAATCTGAGCAGGGCATCGCCCCTGAAAAAGGTGGCGTGCGTTTATATACTAAACCTGCGACTTTTCGTTATGAAGATGGCAAGGCAAAGTTGATTCCTTTACCGTTCATTGATAACAACGAAGTGCCTGATGAAAAGTTTCCTTTTTGGCTTAACACAGGGCGCTTAGTTGAGCATTGGCATGGCCGCAGCAAAACGGGCAAGGTCGCGAATAATAATAAATTCAGCCCGATTCCGTTTATCGAAATGAACCCTGATGCGGCCAAAGAATTAGGCTTGCGCGCACAAGATTATGTGCGCTTAATCTCTCGAAGATCGGATGCGATTGTGATGGTGATGCTTACCCAGCGCGTGCCAAAGAACATGATTTTTCTGCCCTTTCATTTCCATGATTGCGCCAATCGTTTAACCCTAGGGTTGCTAGATCCTTACTCGCGTCAACCTGCTTATAAGCAATCGGCGGTGCGTATTGAGCGTTGTGAAGATCAACAACACGCCGCCCAAATGAGCATGGAAATGCGTGCATTTTAAATTGATGAGCTATGTTTAAAGTTAGACAAAACGAACCTGAATACGCCTTTCTTGCTGATAAAACCAGCCAGGAATTGAACCGCTATGGCCTATCAATTGAAACCGTTGAGAACAGCAGTGATTTACGCGATGAAAGCTTAAACATTAATGGCGATGAGGCGGTGGGCGAGCACCCTAACCGGTATAAGCAACACGGCTTTTTCTTTAATGCCGATAATTGCATCGGCTGCCATGCTTGCGAAACAGCGTGTAGCGAGAAAAACGATGTGCCATCGCATTTAGCCTTTCGCTCAGTGGGCTTTGTTGAAGGCGGAAGTTACCCCGCTTATAAACGGTTAAATCTTTCCATTGCCTGCAACCATTGTGATGACCCAGTGTGTTTGAAAGGTTGCCCCACGCGCGCTTACACCAAGTTCGCGGAATACGGTGCGGTGTTGCAAGACCCAGATATCTGCTTTGGTTGCGGTTATTGTACTTGGGTGTGCCCATATAATGCGCCACAACTTGATCCCGTCAAAGGTGAGGTGAGCAAATGTAATATGTGTGTGGATCGCTTAGAAGTCGGTTTAAAGCCTGCGTGTGTGTCAGCGTGTTTGGGCAAAGCATTAGATTTTGGGGTGATCGAAAACATCCCTGAAGGTCATGAGCAGGCTAAAACGGAGATTCCAGGTTTTCCAGATGCAGACATCACCCATCCTAATATTCGTTTTGAGCAAAGTAAGGCGCTACAACGTGAAATGACGCGCAGTGATGCCATGCCGATTAAATATCATCGCGATGATGCGCAGGGCAAATTTGTGTCGGCGGTGGATGAAAAACACGGTGATAAAAAGCAGTGGCATTGGAAGAAATTATTATTATCTCATGAAAGCTCACACACAATTTTCACCCTCACAACGCAAGCGGTGATGGGTGCGTTTATGATGTTGATGCTGGGCGGTTGGTTCAATATTGCGGTGGTTCAAACGATACTGCAATCGAGCGCCAAGTTGCCTTTATTTGCGGTAATGATCGCGCTGATTTCAATCGGCTTATTTAAGCTTAATATGCATTTGGGCAAGCCGCATCGTTTTTATCGCGGCTTTAATAATTTACGCCATTCTCCAGTGAGCCGAGAAATCGCGGGCGTATCTGGTTTTTTCACGGGGTTGCTGGGTGTGGGGTTTTTGATGTTCTGCGCTCAACAATGGCCTACGGTAACGTGGCTAAATCCAGTGGCGCAAGGCTTAGCAGGGCTAACGGTCATCAGCGGTTTAGTTGGTTTGTATTATATGTATAAATTATATCGAATCCCTGCGCGCCCCTATTGGAATCACTGGCAAACCGCCAGCGCTTTTATCGGCACGTTTCTAAGCTTAGGTGCGCTGATCATCACCAGCGTGGCAACCCCCTTTGCTGTGGATACGCAAACATTGATAAAAGCCGCCGCGACTGTCATCGCCTTGGGCTTAATCACTGAAGCCATCGGACATGTATTTCATGGCAGAGATTTAAACGCCAAAGGCGACGAAGGTGCGGCATCCCATTACATCCAGCGCACGCAGTTCGGTTATCCGTGGATGATTCGCAATGGTTTATTGATAGTGAATATCATCGCCGCTTTGATCATCAGTATCAAAGGGCTAGAAGGCAGTCTCGGTATGTTGATTGCCCTGACATTAAGCGCATCGATTTTATTCAGCGCGGTGATCAGCCGTTCAATGTTTTATGCCATCGTTATTCCCACCACCATGCCGGGCGCATTTTTCTGGAAGAATCAAGGGTTCGTTGAGCATGCGCGCGATGTTGGTTTAGCGGATATGCCGCAAATGGGCGTAGAGCACGAACGCCATCATGCTTTTGATTGGGATGAATTACTGCAAACAGTGAAAGAAACCTTGGGGAAATAATAACCTCAAGGTGTTGCGAGCATGCAATGTTAGTGTGGTAATTTTAGGGCAGCATTGCGAGGTTGAAGACTCCTTGTAAAACGGATGACTTGCCGTGCTTAAGTTCGCTATCATTTAAGTTATGCAGTAGTCTTAAAGACATGGACATTAGCCTCATCCCCCTCCGCCAGCTTTTATTTGCCTTCATTCCTGTGCTTATTGTCGCAGGTATTTATTATAAGTGGTCGCTGCAAACAGGGGAGGTGGGCGTGGCCTTGCTCAGAATGGTTACTCAATTATTATTGATTGGCTATGTGTTAGCATGGTTATTTGAGCAAAAGCATGCATGGGTGCTGGGGTTAGTGATGATCGTGATGTCGTTGGCTTCAACCTGGATCGCGCTGCGAAAAATTGAGCATTATACGGTCAGCATCTTCTTGAAAACCATGTTGATCATTACGCTCAGCAGTGCCTTTACGTTAATGATTGTGGTGTTGGGGGTGCTGGCGTTAAACCCAATTGAAGAATCCAGAATTGTTATTCCATTAGCAGGGATGATTTTCTCAAATGCGATGACCTCGGTAGGGCTCGCCGCCGAACGCTATGATTCGAACTGTACGGTAGGGATGCAACATCTCGAGGCGCGCAACAGTGCATTTAATGCGTCTTTAATTCCCATCACCAATGCCATGTTGGCCGTGGGTTTAGTGGCACTGCCTGGCATGATGACGGGGCAGATTTTATCAGGGGTATCACCCTTAATTGCAGTGCGTTATCAAATTGTGGTGATGTGTATGGTATTTGGTGTGGCAGGCTTGGCCTCAGCTAGTTTTTTGCATTGGGTGGCGCGTGATTTAAGCTCAAGGCATTCATACGGGCCATAGGCTTGCGCTCTTTGAAAGCGTTTATTTATCATGCTTTGTGGGAATTGCTACATACCAGCAAGGAAGCAAGCATCTATAGTTAAAGTTAATTTCAAAGTAGGCGTAATATTATGCAAAGCAAACGTTTCGTAAAAGTGTTCATTAAATTCTTGGTCATCTTTCCAATATTGGCTGTGTCAAATATTAGCATTGCGGCTCCTTGGGTTA
>JAZGFQ010000245.1:0-7647 GCA_036479635.1 Arenicellales bacterium | reverse complement strand
TATTTCTTCGAAGAAAATCGTGCAGAAACTTATACTGAAGAAGCGGTGCGCCAAGCCGTCATCAACCTAGAAGCACAAGCCGCCCCAGCTGGCGAGATGACCGTGGTATTAGGCTCAGGCTGGCCAGGGATTTTATTACATGAAGCCATCGGCCACGGCCTAGAAGGCGATTTCAACCGTAAAGGCACCTCAGCTTTTAGCGGCCTGATCGGCGAGAAAGTCGCTGCAAGCGAATGCACCGTAGTGGATGATGGCACTTTAGCCAATCGCCGCGGCTCATTATCCATCGATGATGAAGGCACACAAACCAACAATACCGTGCTCATTGAAAACGGTATCCTAAAAAACTATATGCAGGATAAACTTAATGCACGTCTGATGAACATGCAGCCGACAGGCAATGGCCGCCGCGAATCTTATGCGCACCTGCCCATGCCGCGCATGACCAACACCTATATGCTACCTGGCAAACACGCCCCTGAAGAAATCATTGCCTCAGTGGATAACGGCATTTATGCCGCGAATTTCGGCGGAGGCCAAGTGGATATTACCTCTGGAAAGTTCGTGTTCAGCGCATCGGAAGCCTATATGATTAAAAACGGTAAAATTAGCTATCCCATCAAAGGCGCAACCTTAATTGGTAATGGCCCTGACGTTCTAACGCGAGTAAGCATGGTCGGAAACGACATGCAACTTGATAGCGGCGTTGGCGTATGTGGTAAAGACGGCCAAAGCGTGCCCGTGGGCGTTGGTCAGCCGACCCTACGCATCGATGGCTTAACCGTGGGAGGAGAAGGCTAATGTCTAACAACAACCCAAACAAACTGACCAGCCATAGCACTTCGCCTTTAAATGCCAAAGAGTCAGAATTATTTGAAATCAGTGAACGCGTGCTCGCCTTTGCGAAAGCTGCGAACTGCACTGCCGCTGATCTCAGCATTAATATGATTTCAGGTGCTGAATACAGCATTAGGAACGGTGAACCTGAAACCATTGAGCGTAACCAAGATAAAAACCTAAGCATTCAGGTATTCAATGGCGATCAAACTGGCAGTGCGTCAACGACTGACTTTTCAGATCAAGCCCTACAATCTACCGTGAACGCCGCCGCCTCAATTGCCAAAGTCACCGAAGGTGACCCATGCCTGGCACTGGCTGAACCTGATACATTCCCAACTGTTTTCCCTGATTTAGATTTACACCATCCCGATGGTTTATCTGCAGAAAAACTGGGGCAATTTGCACTCGAGCAAGCCATTGCCTGTGAGGCAGCAGCCTTAGGCTACGATACGCGCATTAGTAACACCGAAGGCGCCAGCTTTAGCGCCCATGAAGGTGTCTCGCTGATGCGCACCAGCAAGGGCTTTACGGGTTTTGCCAGAGGAACGCGTTATGGCCTAAGCTGTAGTGTTATCGCAGGTGAGCAAGATGCCATGCAACGTGATTATTGGTACGATTCTCAACGTAAATTGGGCGCATTGGAATCTGCTGCTGCGATTGGTGAACACGCCGCCAAACGAACGTTAAGCCGCTTAAATGCACGCAAAATCAAAACCTGCAAAGTACCTGTCATATTAGATGCCACTATGGCGCCAGGGTTTGTGCGCCATTTGATTCAGGCCATCTCTGGCAATGCAGTCTATAAAAAAGCCACTTTCTTGACTGATAAAATCGACACCGTCATTTTTCCTGAACATATCAATATTGGGCAAACCCCCCATCTTCCACAAGGCATGGGCAGCGCAGTCTATGATGCAGATGGCGTGGCTACGCAGGCTCAAAACTATATCGAAGATGGCCGTTTAATCAGCTATGTTTTAAGTCAATATTCTGCTTGCAAACTCGGCTTACAAAACACGGGTAATGCAGGCGGTGTACGCAATTTATCCATCAACCACGATGACCTCTCTCAACAAGACTTACTCAAGAGAATGGGCACCGGCTTATTGGTAACAGAAATGATGGGCTTTGGCGTGAATACTGTCACCGGCGATTATTCTCGCGGCGCAGCAGGGTTCTGGGTTGAGAATGGTGAGATACAATACCCCGTGCATGAAATCACTTTATCGGGAAATTTGAGTGAAATGTTTAAAGGCATCAGCGGCATTGCAAACGATACCAACACCAAAGGTAACATTCATAGCGGTTCAATTTTATTGAATGCTCTCACCGTTGGAGGGAGCTAACGCTATGAATAAACGATACTTACACGCGCTGATACTGGGTGGTTTGATCGCCCTTTCGAGCCAATCTTATGCCCAACAAACTCAAACGTTGGCACCTGCCTCTGATCAGCGGGCTATACTTGCCAACGCGTTACGCATTTTAGATCAAGTCGGCGTTATTTTGCCTGGCAAGGGCTTTAAAAGTATTGGCCTGGGGGATACCCCAAAGCACTTGATCACGCAATGGGGGCAACCCATTAAGAAAGACCCAAAAGGCATTTTGAGCTATCAGCTAGATCTAAACACCCTCATCCATTTCCAAGGGAAATCAGTGATTGAAAGCATCGTAATTCAAGGCAAGCAGGGCTCTTTTGCACGCGTAATCAACGGCCTTGCCTTTGGTGAACAACCGCAAGGCGTGAGAAGCGCCTTCACGCAAGCTCCGCGCATTCAAAATGCCAGCTTATACTATGACAGGCTCGGTATTGCCTTCACCTTCACCCAAAACGCCTTGAGTAAAATCATCGTTTTTTCACCGAAGTAATCAACGTAACACTTGGGCATAAAAAAGGCTGCACATTGTGCAGCCCTAATCGAGTTAATGGCCCGAATTAACGAAACCCAAAATTAAAGTAAACCCTTACTTTTTCTTTAATTCTTTCATCACTTTCTTCGCACCTGCTACCCAGTTATCACGTTCAACACGACCACTGAAACTACCTAATGCAGCAGAGACGGTACGAACATCTGCCTTTTTGAATTGTGAAATTTGCTGGTATGAGTTAATGCCCATGCCCTTTAATAAGCCTGAGAACTTCGGACCAATACCGTGAATCTTAGTTAAATCATCTTTCGCAGTGCTTTTACCGACTCGACCAATGATATCTGCTACGCCTAATTTTGCGCTGGCTTGAGCCGCTACGCGCTCTGCTTTCGTGGGTTGCTTTGCCACTTTGGCTTTTTTAACGGCTTTCGTTGCAACTTTTTTAGAGGCCGCTTTCTTTGCCACTTTAGCCGCAGGCTTTGCAGCCTTCTTAACAGCCGCCTTTTTCGTCGCAACCGCTTTAGGCTGAGCCGCTTTCTTAGCAGGGGCTTTTTTTGCAGCAGGCTTGCTTGCTGCTTTATCAACGGCTTTGACAGACTCAATCTTAGTTGTCGTTGTGCTCGTGCTCGTCGCTGCTTCAGCTTTTGAGCTCGCCTCTAACTCACGGCGTGCTTTCTTTAACTTTCTATTTTGAGCGCGTAAATCGCTAATTTCAGCTTGTTCTTTACTGAACAAACCACGTAGCACCCAACCTAATAATACGCCTAAAATAGCGGCGGCAATCATGAATGCGATAATTTCTAAAACGGTTAATAACATTGTGTAACTCCTACTGAGAAATATAGAATACAACCTGAACTCGCTTAGCAAAAGCCGAATCTCTAGGTAAAGGGGCAGCGAACAGACGGAATGGCTCCACACCTTGTTCACGTAAATAATTTCGAATGGAACGTGCGCGATCCATGCCAACATATTCGGCATTGCGTTGATCAACACTAAAATCTAAATTTCCGACGATGCGCAATAGCAAGTTCGGATTGTTTCGCATCACATTAGCCAGCGTATTTAATTCATTCGCCAGTGTATTGCTCACACGATACTCACCCGACTCAAACATATGCTGCACTGCCATTTGTTTATTTAAATGCAGTATATATGCTTCAGCATCCAGTTGTGTATTATCACTTGGCGCGCCTGAAATAAACATCTCAGAATTAGCCGAATTAGCCTTGGGCTCCGCAGGCTGATTTGATTGTACATTGACATCAACACCCGCGAACACATTGCTTAACGTGTTATCTACTGGCTGGCCGTCACTGCCCTGAGCAGACTGTTCAGACTGTGCATTAACATCAACATTGGCGAACACATTACCCGAAGCATCACCGCCTTGATCTGATTGAGCACTCGCATCGGCATTAGCAAAAATATCACCACCCGCCGCATTTTCGATTGAAGCATTCGATTCAATCGCCTGGCCAAGCGTCTGACTTTGCATGTTTACACCCACGTTTGCAAAGGGGTTGCTATTATCTGAGCCTGCAACATCGCCGCTCACATTGCCCATTACATCATTAGCGTCATCATTTGATACACCCACATTCGCAAAAATATTTGTATTTTCACCTGTTGTACTTTGCGCTACTTGCACAGATGCATTTTGCGAGGCTTCAACTAATGTTTGTTCAGCATCAGGAAATACTTGAACCCAAAAAGTATCAGAGCCCTGAATGATACCCTGCGCATCATTTGGCAAACCTTGAACGACCTCTAAAAATCGATCAATCCAATTTAAGTTTGAAAGTGCGCCTTGCGCATCTACGTTCACCGTTAATTGGCTACCTTCAGGCACTAAGTTTTGAACATCTTCTGTTACTAATGCTACTAACTGCGCATCAGATAGATGACCTGTTAATGCCAGCTGTGTGCCATCATATCTAAGTGATAAAGATGATTCGTCATAAGTGGCATTAGACTCTGCTACAAGGGCAGGCTCAGCTTGCGGCTGCTCTGCTTCAGTTATAGGCGCTTCATCTGCTGGCGCATTAGCCACACTATCAGCGGCATCATCTACACTAGGATTAGCAACTGCCTGAGCAGCTGATGTTTGCGCATCTACAACCGCAACCTCTGGCGAGACATCATCATTCGCCTCACTGGCAACAGCCTGATTCGTATTGACAGGCAAGACATTACGCACGCCCGACACATCCGCTAAATCTGCTTGAATAGCGTCGAAGTTTTGAATCCCAGCATCGATATATAAATCACGCCCCTTCGCTTCAAATGCAGACAGCATATCACCTTCGGTCATCTTCTGGCTAAGATGTGCTTGACCAAGGCTCGCTACTTTTTGCTCAATGCGTGGCATGCCCATCTTAACGGCCATAAAAATCACCACCGCAATCAGCAATGATAAAACACCCGCTAATAAGCCTGCTCTGCCTGTAAATGCCTTGAATAATGCGCTAAACATGGTTTCTCCTCTTAATTATTTGGTCTTATTTTATGTTGGCGTAATGTGTATGACTGAATTAATGTAATGCGGGTTCTTCCACATATTCATGCGCTAAGGCAGATAATAATTCAGATATATTGCCCGATGGATCATATAAGGAATATATCACATTTCGTCCGTTACGCTTGCCCGAAACAAAGCCTCGATTTCTAAAGCGTGTTAAATGATGCGTAAAAGATTGCGCCGATAAACCCGTCGCTTCAATCATGCTTTCATTGGTCTGCTCGCCCTGAGCCAACAGATATGCAATCCTGAGCCGATAAGGATTACCCAATAATTTTAGCAAATTCACACTGTCGTGTTTCATTTGTAGCCCCAATTTAAGAATTATTTATATAGTCTATAATTATATTCTTATATTCTTTTGAAATCAACGAATGAATGCTCTTTTCCCATAAAAAAAGAGCGGCAAAGCCGCTCTCTTGATTTTGTCTTGGCGCTTGGTCAAGCAAATGACCAAGCCAAATGACATTAACGCTTTGAGAACTGAGGACGCTTTCTCGCTTTGCGGAAGCCCACTTTCTTACGTTCAACTTTACGTGCATCACGCGTTACAAAACCCGCCGCGCGTAATTCAGGACGTAGCTCTTCGTCATAATCAAGCAATGCACGGGTAATGCCGTGGCGAATCGCGCCCGCTTGGCCTGTGTTGCCACCGCCATTAACGTTAACGCGAATATCAAATTTGCTCATGATATCCAATAATTCGAGTGGCTGACGCACAATCATGCGTGTTGTTTCACGGCCAAAATATTCTTCTAGCGTTTTATTATTGATATTGATATCGCCTGAACCGTTCGCAATAATGACGCGTGCGACAGAAGATTTGCGACGACCAGTCCCGTTATAAGTTTGCGTTGCCATAATTTCTTTTAATTAATAAACCTTAAGCACTAAGCTTAAAGGCTAAAGGTTTTAGGTTGTTGGGCTTCGTGTTTATGCTCTGTACCAACATAAATCTTAAGTTTTTTCATCATTGTACGGCCTAAAGAGTTCTTAGGTAACATGCCTTTAACGGCTGATTCAACCACACGTGTTGGGTGCTTTTCAAGTAACTTACGTAAAGTCACTGTTTTCAAACCACCTGGAAAACCTGTGTGATGATGGTAAAGTTTGCCTTCCATCTTGTTGCCCGTAACGGCGATTTTCTCTGCATTGATCACCACGATATAATCGCCCGTATCAACGTGCGGCGTATACTCTGGCTTATGCTTGCCACGCAGGCGGCGAGCGATCTCAGTCGCTAAGCGGCCGAGAACTAAATCTTGTGCGTCGATGATATACCAGTCGCGTTCTACGCTCTCTGGCTTGGCTGAATACGTTTTCATGAACGATTATTAGCTAGAAAAATTTGGGTCGCGAATACTACTAAACACATTCAGATGACACAAGCGTTTTATGCAGTTTTTTATGCTAATTACTTTAAACTTAAAATATAAAGCAAAAAACAGTATCATAAGGCACAATATATTATAGTTAAGTCACGCTTTGTGAAACAGCCTTAGAAGCCCAAAGCCTAACATTCAAAGAACTAAACAGCGAGCTTATACAATGACAAACCCTTGGTTACACCAGATTAAATCAACCACTCGCCTCGTGCTTGCTGCTGTGCTTGCACTGACCCTATTGAATGTCTCGGTCAGTATTTCGGCCAGCAACAGCGACGACACCATCCGATACACCATTAAAAAAGGCGATACGCTGTGGGATATTTCAGCCAAATTCCTCATTAAGCCGTGGTTATGGCCTGAACTATGGGAGCAAAATACTTACATTGAAAACCCACACCTAATTTTTCCTGATGATGTGCTATTGATTTCCCCTACTTCAATACGCTTAATTCGAAACAATAAAATGGGCACAGAAACCCTCAGCCCGCAAATTCGCACCTTATCTATACACGATGCCATCACCACCATCGAGCCCAGCGTCATCATGCCGTTTTTAAACCAATCTGTGATCGTCGAAGCTGGCAGCATGGACAACAGTGGTTATGTACTGCAAGGCATTCACGATGAAATCATTCTAGGCAAACATTCTAAATTCTATGCTGCAGGCTTACAGAACGATACCGCCAGTCACTATAAGCTGTTTCGTGCAGGGCGCTTAATTATTGACCCAATCACCGACGAACAATATGGCATGGAAGGCGTGCATTTAGGTGACGCAACCTTAATCGCCAGCAATGGCGAAGTCGCCACGCTGGAAATCACCCATGCTAACCAAGAAATCCGCCCCAGTGATCGCCTTATCGCACGCGAAAAGGCCACTGTCTTGCCTCATTATTTTCCGCGCAAACCTGATAACAACATCAACGCGCAGATCATCCTGATCCCAAAAGGTGTGAACGAAGCGGGTCGCCGTGATATCGTTATCATTTCTAGCGGCACAGATCACCAACTAGAAGAAGGCCATGTATT
>JAZGFQ010000244.1:0-7410 GCA_036479635.1 Arenicellales bacterium | reverse complement strand
GACGTAGTTTTCGCCCCGTGAGAGAGGTTCTGCGCTGATGGCTGAGTTTTTCCACTTACATCTACACACCGAGTTTTCTTTAAGCGATAGCACGGTGCGCATTCCAAGGCTGATTGAGCGCGCGCGTGACGATGAGATGTCGGCACTCGCCATTGCAGATTTGAACAATGTCTATGGCATGGTCAAGTTTTATAAGGCTTGCATGAATGCGGGCATCAAGCCGATATTGGGCGCTGAGGTTTGGGTTGAAAGCTTAGAGGATGCCAATGAACATGATAAATTCATTCTGTATGCGATGAATAATCAGGGCTATCAGCAACTCTGTAAGCTCTTAAGTCATGCTGTTATTCATAACAAGCACATGGGCAAACCGATTGTCTCGCAAGCGGCTTTACGCGCAGATAGCAGCGGCCTCATTGCCATTCATCACAGCAGCGAAGGTGCGCTGAATCAGCAAATTGTTCAAGGCGAACGCGATATTGCGATGGCGGCCTTGGCACAATACCAAGCTTTGTTTGAAGATCGCTTATATCTAGAGATTTGCCGTGTTGGTCGCCCTGAAGAGCCAGAGTATCAAACCCAAATACTCGCCTTGGCTCAAGCATTATCGTTGCCGTTAGTCGCGGTAAACCGCGTGCAGTTTTTAGATCAAAATGATTACGCGGCACATGATGTACGCGTGTGTATCAACGATAGTCGTCAGTTAGGCGACCCACGGCGCGTTAAGAAATTCACTGATCAACAATATTTTAAAACCCAAGCGCAGATGTGTGCCTTGTTTGAAGATTTGCCTGAGGCGATTGAAAACACCTTACAAATAGCGCGGCGCTGTAATGTGTTTTTTGAGTTTGGCACCGATTACTTACCCAACTTCCCAGGGGCGGGTGAGAAAAGTGCCGAACAAGTATTGGCTGAAAGCGCCCAAATCGGCTTGCAGGCACGTATTGCAATATTGAGCGCTGAGCGTTTGGCGGAGTTTTCAGTACAAGATTATCAAGATCGCTTGGCACTGGAATTAGGCGTGATCAACCATATGAAATTCCCAGGCTATTTTTTGATCGTGGCGGATTTTATTCAGTGGTCGCGTGAGCATAAAATTCCCGTCGGGCCTGGGCGAGGCTCAGGCGCAGGTTCAGTGGTTGCGTGGGCATTACAAATCACCGATTTAGACCCACTGCAATACGGTTTATTATTTGAGCGATTTTTAAACCCCGAACGTGTTTCCATGCCTGATTTCGATATCGATTTTTGCATTGAAGGTCGCGATCGGGTAATTGAATACGTAGCAGAATGTTATGGTCGCGAGCAAGTCGCGCAGATCATTACCTTTGGGCGCATGGCGGCCAAAGCGGTGATTCGAGACGTTGGCCGTGTGCTTGGCCATGCCTATGGTTATGTCGATTCCATTGCTAAATTGATTCCCTTTGAGGTGGGTATCTCGCTGGAAAAGGCGATGAAACAAGAGAAGGATTTACAACTGCGCTATGATGAGGATGAAGAAGCCGCTGAACTCATCGATATGGCTAAGCAGCTAGAAGGCTTATCGCGTAACGTTGGTAAGCACGCGGGCGGTGTGGTGATTGCACCCTCAAATTTAACCGATTTTACCGCTTTGTATGCAGAGTCGGATCAAGTTCAAGCGGTTACGCAATACGATAAAGATGATTTAGAAGATATCGGCTTAGTCAAATTTGATTTCTTGGGTTTGCGTACCTTAACCGTGATCGATTGGGCGGTGGATTTAGTCAACAAACTAAACCTTAAACAAGGTTTATCTGAAATTGAGTTACCCACACAAGCGTATCAAGATGAAAAAACCTTTGCGCTGATTCAAAAGGGCTTAACGGTTGCGGTGTTTCAGCTGGAATCGCAAGGCATGCGAGAGTTGATCATCAATCTCCAGCCTGATTGCTTTGAAGACCTCATTGCCTTGGTAGCATTATATCGCCCCGGGCCATTAGACTCTGGCATGGTGGATACCTTTGTAGAGTGTAAGCATGGACGTGAGGCGGTGAAGTTTCCGCATCCGCTCACCGAGCCTATTTTAGTTGAGACTAACGGCGTGGTCTTGTATCAAGAGCAAGTGATGCAGATTGCGCAAGTATTGGCAGGCTATTCGCTCGGTGGTGCAGATATTCTGCGCCGCGCCATGGGCAAGAAAAAGCCTGAAGAAATGGCCAAACAGCGCACGATTTTTGTTGAAGGCGCGCTGAAAAATAATATCGATAATAAAACGTCTGAGTTTATTTTCGATATGATGGAAACCTTCGCGGGCTATGGTTTTAATAAATCACACTCGGCCGCCTATGCCTTGCTGTCTTTTCAAACCGCTTGGCTCAAAGCGCATTATCCTTCGGCTTATATGGCCGCGACTTTGTCATCAGATATGGATCACACCGATAAAATCGTTGGTTTGATAGCTGATGCACGGCACATAGGCTTAACCATTGAAGTGCCTGATATCAATCGTTGTTTATATAAATTCGAGCCGATTGATGATGAAGTGATTATGTATGGCTTGGGCGCAATCAAAGGCTTAGGTGAGGCGGCGATTGAAGATATTTTGGCGGAACGTGATGAGCAGGGTGCGTATGTAGATTTACATGATTTTTGTAAACGCATCGCCTCGCGTAAAGTCAATAAACGTGCGATGGAGTCCATTATTAAAGCAGGGGGCTTTGATATGATCAACTCAAATCGAGCGCAACTGCTATCAGATTTACCTCGCGCGATGGAAATTGCAGAACAAAACAATCAGAACCAAAATGCAGGCCAAAGCGATTTATTTGGCTTAAGCGCGGCCAGTGTTGCCATCGAAACCCGCACGATAGCGCCTTGGAATGAGCTGCGACGCTTGTCGGAAGAGCGCGAGGCCTTAGGCTTATATTTATCAGGCCACCCCTTTGATTATTACCGTCAAGAATTAGAAACCATTTCGGACATGAAGAAATGCGAATCGGTGGATATTTTGCCCAATGCAGTGTTGGCGGGCATGATTGTTGATCTGCGCGTGATCAACACGCGGCGCGGCGATAAAATGGCGTTCATCAGTTTGGATGATGGCGTGTCGCGCGTTGAAGTGAGTATTTTTTCTGAGTTGTATGGTTTATGTCAGCCATTGCTCTTGAAAGACAAAATACTGATCATTACGGGCGAACTAAAACGCAAAGACACGGGCAATTCATTTGAAATTATCGCTCAAAGTGCCTCAGATATCGAAGCCTTGCGTAGAGAGAAATTACAAGCCTTACGTATGACCATCAAAGCCAGTAGCTTAAGCAAGGCGCTGATCTCAAAACTGAAACAAGCTTTATCAGAGCATACTTATGAACAGACGGATGGCAATGTCTTAATTGAAATCTTATATCAGCGTGAAAACGGTGTGCAGGGCTTATTACAGCTAGGCGATGAGTGGCGCGTGTCTATTTCTGATGCGCTAATAGATGATCTCGCCAGTTTATTCGGCAGCGCTAATTTACAATATGTTTATGACCGCGTAAACATTAAAGACGGCTTGATGTATAAAGCACCACCGCCTAAGTTTAACTACCGCCGCCGTGATGATAAGCAGGGCAATAAGCCTCAAGCGAATCTATAACTGATCATTAGAGATCACCCTGCCAATATGATGCTAAGCACTCACAGAGAATAATATTTCTTGAATCTTATCGAATGAATAGATGGCCTCGTGCAAATGCTTTTTTCTGGTTCCTGCTGTTTTGTGGGTTGCTTGAAATAGGTGCGAGGGTATTCCTGACACCAGAAGGAATGGTTTCTTTGGATAGAAATGAAACACAGTTGCGAAACTGGCCTGAATATCTCGCTGGTAACGAAGACCATAATAATTTAATGGTTTATTTAAGCAACTCTCAGGCGGTTGGCTTAGAGATCAAAGACAGCTCAAGCATATATCCTTCCCTATTACGAGATAAGTTGCGCCTTGAGCACCCAGATTTATGGCTGGAAAATTGGTCAGTGTCTGGCTTAAGTGCTGAGCATATCGAGTTATTAACCATCAAAGCAGCACAAAGGAATGCAAAGACCTTAGTGCTTGCCGTTTCAATGATCAACTTTGATTCATTACGCAATTACCAGTTTACCTCTGATGTAACCGATATCCAATTATTAGTGGGTATTCCCTCTGCATGGCATGCGTTAACGAATACCTTTATGGGCAGCTACTTAAGCTGGGAGGATAAATTATCACGCTTATTTCTGATGATCAGCCATGCCGCTCGAGGCAAAATAGTTGCTTTAGACTTATTGGCTGAAATGATGCCTTCAAAATGGCACCGTACAGCATTCGGTCAAATACGCAATCAGGATGCACTGAAGACAATCCGTCAAATGGCGCCTGATGAAATTGATATGGCGCAGGAGAACGTGCAAAAGCTCACCAACCCTATGAGCGCATCGATGTGGAAAAAGTCTTTTCAGCTGAGTAACGCGCCTCGACTCCAAGCGGTTTATGAGCATCTCAGAGTACGCTTGATTGACCATGGCATAAAGCTTGTTTGGATTTGGACACCCGTTGGTCGCAATGAGGATAATCTAGCGGCAGTACAAGGTCAGCAAGATATCATTGATGCCCATTGCCAACGAGTGATAGAAGATGGCTGGGCGTGTGAAGATTTAAGCCAGGCACTGGATGCATCATTCTTTATTCCGTCTATATTTTCGAGCCACTTAACCCCACAAGGGCATCAGGCTGAGGCGGCGCTTATTTATCCTATCTTAAATAATGCTCTTCACTAGCCCCTCCTTTTATATTCTTTTTGCGCTGGTTTTGGCACTGTTCTTTTTGCTACCTTGGCGTTGGGGCAAGGTGATGCTGGTATTGGCCTCTTATCTGTTTTATAGCACGGCCGAAGTTTGGTACTGCTTGCTTTTGCTTGGTTCTACCGTAATCGATTACTACATTGCCTTGCGTATTGATAACACCCAGAGCCCACAACAACGTAAAGCGTGGTTATGGTTTAGTATTATCGCAAATTTATCAATCTTAGCTGTTTTTAAATACGCTGACTTTGGAATATCGAATCTGAATGTGGCGTTAGAATATTTTCATATCACACCGTTTGCTAGCTTAAGCTTAATTCTCCCCATCGGAATTTCCTTTTATACCTTTCAAACAATGTCTTATACCATTGATGTTTACCGTGGCCAGCAAAAACCAAGCCGTGATTTTATTAGTTTTGCCCTATATGTTTCGTTCTTTCCGCAATTAGTCGCAGGCCCGATAGAGCGCGCACGTAACCTATTGCCGCAATTTGAGCGAAAGCCCAAGGTGAGTTGGGATGACTTAAGTGCGGGCTTTCAACGGGTTTTATGGGGGCTGACTAAGAAATTAGTTTTTGCAGACAGATTGGCATTAACGGTTAATGCCGTGTTTTCAAACCCAGCAGGCTATAACGGCTTTGAAATTGCGCTGGCCTCGGTATGCTTTAGCTTTCAACTGTATCTCGATTTCAGTGCTTATGTGGATATCGCTATTGGCCTTGCACGGATGATGGGCGTGCGCTTGAGCGAAAATTTTAATTATCCGTTTTTAGCGCGCAACCCATCTGATTTTTGGGCACGCTGGCATATCACTTTAACCCAATGGTTCCGTGATTACTTATTTCGAGCGCTAGGAGGGAACCGTCGCTCTAGTCTCATGAGAACAGCATTCACCACGATATTTGTGATGAGTTTAATGGGGTTTTGGCATGGCGCTGCGTGGAACTATATTGCCTTTGGTTTTGTGAGCGCGCTCAGTGTTGTGCTTTACACTCAGCTAAGAATTCGTTCTGGCCGAAAAAAGTTGTTCGGCACGCATCCCTTAGCTTCATTTCTTGCATGGCTAGGAATGTTCTTATGGATTAACCTGATCATGATTATTTTTCGTGCTCAGACGCTACCCGCAGCGTGGGAAGTGATGCAAAGGTTAGTGGTTTTTGAAGGTGAGTGGCACGAGCAGTTTTATATTTCTTTAGGCTTGCTGATAATTGTTACCAGTTTTCATATTGCACGTGGAATGAAGCCGAAACACTTTAAGAACATACAGATGCCTGAACTTATCAGAGCCTTTTTCTGGGTTGGAATGTGTGCGCTTTTCTACTTTCTGCAACTTGATACAACAGAGCAATTTATTTATTTTCAGTTTTAAACTTTAGCGACAGCTTTAGGTGAGCGATTGAATAACGCAATTAGCCAGCCAGGGTTGGCATTGGAAGTGGCAAAAGAGAGTGTGATATGTAGATAAGATTGTAAGACAAACCAATATTCAAAGCGAAAGTAACGTGTTGAGGTGGGATGATGAAGCGGCGAGACTTTTATTAATACGATGATCGATATAACTGTGAGCAGGGTATATATCACCGCTGGTTTGATATGCTTTTTATTATGAATAGAAAAATTCAAGAACGGCAGTATTGCCCAAAAGGTGTAATGATAAAAAACAACCTGTAAAAATGTAATGGGGAATGCAAGCGATAATAATAAAAACAGGAATAACATCGCCTCACTGTAAAACAGCTTGATGAGCTGATGCAGGCTTAAATTATCACTCGCACGCCACATCTGCCAAACAAACACCAAACTTGAAAGTACGAATACAATCAAGGCCAGTGAATTTAATTGCTCAATGCGAAAGAATGGGTCATTGCGAACTAATAATATATAGCCGCTTAGTTGCATGAAAAAACGGCTGGTTTGTAGTGTCATCATGCTTTGCTCATTCAGAGAAGCCCCCACCTTGCGTTGCACAAGATAGGCTTCACTTAATGCATGATGTAAACCAAAATAAAGAACCAGCGAAAAAGAAGTGGTATAACTGGCGAGGCCAAGCAAGGCTAAGGGAGCGAGCGCGAAATAGTGCTTAGAATTGGAAAGTGCGCTGGTTATTTTATGCCGAGAATAATACGTTGCCAGCAAGAAATGACTGATTCCAAAGATATAAACACTCATGAGCCAAGTGTTGCTGGAGACAGATTGAAAAAATATGGCTGTCATGCAGACAGCCATTATTTGAATCATCAATACAAAAGGAATCACGTTGCCCAATGTTTTGTCAATTTAGAGATTATTGGGGTTACATAATGGTATTTTCACGCATTCTAACTAGGCAGGCTGTCCATCATCTCCCCCTGAGCCTTTCGTTGGTGGAATAAAGCAGGTCACGTTCGATGGTGGTGTGGCATTGGGGTCAAAAAGAAGAGTGAAAGTACCTCTGGGTAAATTAATGTCAGCGCTAACACCTAGTGTGACACTGACAAGTGTAACATCTACTGAGAAATTTCCAGTATTAGTGTAAAAACAAGATGACCCTGTTAAGCTCGTTGAACTTCCGATAGTGAGTTCGCCGCTTACGTATCTTGCTGTTAAAATGTTCCCCGAGTTTTTTCCAGTGTCGAGGAAAACAAAGCGATA
>JAZGFQ010000243.1:0-2929 GCA_036479635.1 Arenicellales bacterium | reverse complement strand
GTTGATTTGCGCGATAAAGCGGCGATGCAACGCGGTGCAGGTTACTTCATGAATTATTGCGCAGGTTGCCATAGTTTGAAGTTCATGCGTGTGAATCGTTTAGCGAAAGATTTAGGCATTCCTGAAGAGATCGCTAAGCAAGAATTGTTAAGCGGTGATGCTAAAATTGGTGATCCAATCACGCATAACATGCCAAAAGATAAGGCGGTGCAATGGTTTGGTATTGCGCCCCCTGATTTAAGCTTAACCAGCCGTTTGCGCGGCGATGATTGGATTTATAACTACTTAATCAGTTTTTATAAAGACGACAGCGCGCCCAGTGGTTGGAACAACACCGTGTTTGAAAACGCTGCGATGCCGCATGTTTTAGCGGGCTTGCAAGGTGTTCAAGAATTGGATCACGAGACCCATGAATTAAAATTGGTGTCACGCGGCTCGGTTGAGAATTATGACCAAGTGGCGCACGATATCACGGCATTTTTGTCGTATGTAGGTGAGCCAATTAAAGCGAAGCGTCAACAATATGGTATGTTCGTTATGCTATTTTTGTTCATTCTGTTTGCTTTATCATATGCACTGAAGAAAGAATACTGGCGCGACGTACATTAAGACGTTCAGCTAAGATGCACTGGAGGCTGGTATCTTCAATGATGCCAGCCTTTGTGCGTTTATAATGCTGCGGTTATCCGCTATAAAAAATTAGAATTTAATGCTTATAATTAGCCTTAAATACCCTTCGAACCCACGAGGAAAAATAAATGAATATAGATGTCGCTAAAAAATCAGCCATGTCGTTATACACGGATGTAAACAGCATTTCATCGCACAGCTTACGCATTTTATTGCGTGATAAAGATGTCGAATGTGATATGCGTTATGTCAACAGTGCGGAACGCCGGGAAGCTGTGCTTGAGTTAAATCCATATGGCGAAACGCCTGTATTGATTGACCGTGAAATGGTTTTGTATGAATTCTATCCCGTGGTGGAATATTTAGATGAACGTTTTCCACATCCACCTTTGTTACCCGCTGACCCGATCGGCCGCGGCAAAGCACGCTTAACCATTGCGCGTATGCAGCGTGATTGGATGCTTGATGTGGATAAGGCATTATTAAATGATCAGCCTTTATCGGACGAATTAAAAATCAGCATTCGTGATGGCCTAACGGCATTATCGCCCTTATTTAATCACCAGCTTTATTTTACGGGCGATGATTACAACTTAGTCGATGTCATGACAGCCCCTTTATTATGGCGTCTGAAATCATTGGGCATCGATTAACCGGATAAAGCCAAGCCTATTCTGGATTATGCAGACCGTTTATTTGCGCGCGAGCAATTTGAAATGAGTTTAAGCCAGCAAGAAATGGAGTTAAACGAAAATTTCTAATGGGTTTAAGCGTGTGTTGCTAGACATGCCGTGCGCGCTTTATCTTGATATGAAATCATTAGATATTTAAAAATATGCCTGCCCTCATGCCCACCACACCTTATTTAATTCGAGGCATCTATGAATGGTGCCAAGATGAAGGTTTTACGCCGCATTTATTGGTTGATACTGAGATTACAGGTGTGGTGGTGCCGAGGCATTTGGTCGATAACGGCGCCATCATGCTTAATATTCAAGCCTCGGCGGTGCGCGGGCTTGAATTAGGGAATGACTGGATTGTCTTTAGTGCACGCTTTTCGGGTAAATCAATGGAAGTGATGATTCCGATTAATTCAGTGCGGGCGATTATGGCCAAAGAAAATGGTTTGGGTTGTGCGTTCGAATCTCATGAATTACTGGATGATGCGGATATCTCACCTGTTCAAAGTGCGTTTGAACGTGAAACATCATTCTCTGCCGATCTGCCAGCAGTGAAACAAACTAAGAAGGGTTTGAGTTCAGTTAAGAAATCCTCAGCGACAAAATCGAAAAATTCAAAGAAGCCTGATCGCAGCCATTTAAAGCTAGTCGATTAGGTTTATCATATCGCCCTAGCATGGATGATTTTTAAGAAAGCTTGAAATTCATACGTAAAGCCGCAAAGATACTAAACCGTCATTTATTCTTTATTAAATAACAATTATGGCAACATTTAAAGGCACAACCATCCTCTCAGTTCGGCGCGGCAATACCGTGGTGATCGGTGGAGATGGGCAAGTTTCAATGGGCGATACCGTCATGAAAGGCAATGCGCGCAAGGTGCGCCGCTTGCATCACGATAAAGTCATCGCGGGTTTTGCAGGTAGCACGGCCGATGCTTTTACCTTATTTGAGCGTTTCGAAGGCAAGCTTGAGCGCCACCAAGGGCATCTAGTGCGCTCGGCGGTTGAGTTGGCAAAAGATTGGCGCACCGAGCGTTCATTAAGGCGCCTAGAAGCCTTGTTAATTGTGGCGGATGAAACCGCAACCTTAGTGATCTCAGGCACGGGTGACGTGATCGAGCCTGAAGAAAATCAAGTGATGGCGATTGGTTCAGGCGGCTCTTATGCTAAATCAGCTGCGATTGCCTTAGTTGAAAACACAGATTTAAGCGCGCGTGATATCGTTACAAAAGGTCTGACCGTTGCAGGCGATATCTGTGTTTACACCAACCATAATCACACCATTGAAGAACTCACATTCTAGGCTAAATTTATGAGCGAGATGACCCCAAGAGAAATCGTCAACGAATTAGATAAACACATCGTTGCGCAGCAAGATGCCAAGCGCGCGGTGGCGATTGCACTTAGAAATCGCTGGCGTCGCAGCCAAGTAAATGAAGATTTACGCGGTGAGATTACGCCGAAGAATATTTTAATGATCGGGCCCACGGGCGTGGGTAAAACTGAAATTGCGCGGCGTTTAGCCAAACTTGCCAATTCACCTTTTATCAAAGTGGAAGCAACCAAGTTTACTGAAGTGGGTTATGTCGGGCGTGAGGTGGATTCGATTATTCGCGA
>JAZGFQ010000242.1:0-9484 GCA_036479635.1 Arenicellales bacterium | reverse complement strand
TTCGATTTGAATGGTCGACTGGGTTAAATCAATTTCATCGTTATTCTTTAAGAACTCAAAATCACCGCCAGGTTCAATGCCAACAAACTGAGCGCCTAATAAACCTGAGGTTAAAATAGAGGCTGAGGAATCTAACGGTAATTCATTGAACTCACTTTTTACGGCCATTGTCACTTTGGCGGTAAAATCATTGCCATCTAGCTCAATCGCGGTCACGCGGCCGATGCGTACGCCACCAATCGCAACCGGTGCTTTAACATTTAAGCCGCCGATATTCTCAAACTTTGCCGTCAGGGTGTAACTGTCCGTGTCGCCCGTTGCGACGGTGCCGACTTTGGTCGCCAAGAAAACTAAGGCTAATAAGCCAAGTAAAACAAACAGGCCGACGATAAATTCTATGGTTTTTGAAAACATGATAAATGCTCCGTATGAGACTTTAATAAATGAGGTTCACTGATGCCTTAATCAAGGCCGCCAAACATAAAGGCCGTGAGTAAATAATCTAAGGCTAAAATACTGAGGGAGGATGTCACGACTGTGCGCGTGGTGGCGAGGCTTACGCCTTCAGAGGTTGGCTTAGCGTTATAACCTTCAAACAAGGCGATCCAGGTGATGACGAGGCCAAAAATAGCACTCTTGATCACACCGTTAAAAATATCTTCGCGCAAATCAATACCCGCTTGCATGGTCGACCAAAAAATACCGTGGTCGATGCCAAATTGGCTCACGCCTACCAACCAGCTGCCGATGATACCGACGGTACTAAACATGGCTGCTAATAATGGCATGGCGATCAAGCCTGCCCAAAATCGCGGCGCGATAACGCGCTCATAAGGGTTCACTGCCATCATTTCCATGGCGGAAAGTTGTTCCGTGGCTTTCATTAAGCCAATTTCTGCGGTTAAGGCTGAACCCGCACGCCCTGCGAATAATAAGCCCGTCACCACAGGCCCAAGTTCACGGGTGAGGGTTAAGGCAACGCCTAAGCCTAAGCTTGATTCCGCTTTGATGGTGGCCAGCTGAATGTAGCCTTGTAAGCCCAGCACCATGCCGACGAAAAAGCCTGCGACAATGATGATCACCATCGATAACACGCCAACAGAATAAAGCTGAGCGATGATTAAGCGCGGCCGCCGCAGCACTTTGAGCATGCCCAATATGCTCGGTATTAAAAATAAGCCTGCCTTACCAAGACGGTTGATCATGCCCAGCGTATTTTTGCCCAGCGTACGGATAGATGAAATCAGCGCGTGGATCATGACTTAATCCTCGTTTTATCCACGCCATTATCTTGATGACGAAGATCGTTTAAATAAGCATCGGCAGGGTATTGATAGGGTACTGGGCCATCTGGTAGGCCTTGAATGAATTGCTTCACCATCGGCTCTTGACTGTCTAAAATCTCATCAGGCGTGCCGTGGCCCAAGACATTGCTATTGCCTAGAATATAAACATAATCGGCAATACTTAAGCCTTCGCTGACATCATGCGTTACGACAATAGAGCTTAGGCCAAGTGCATCATTTAGTTCACGAATGAGTTTAACAATCACGCCCATGGAGATAGGGTCTAGCCCCACAAAAGGCTCGTCATACATCACCAAGCTAGGGTCGAGCGTGATGGCGCGGGCGAGCGCCACTCTGCGCGCCATACCGCCAGATAATTCGGCTGGAAAAAGCGCATGGGCGCCGCGCAATCCAACAAGTTCTAGTTTCATCATCACCATTAAACGAATGATATTTTCGTCAAGCTGGGTTTGCTCTCGCAGCGGAAAGGCGATGTTATCAAAGGTAGTTAAATCGGTGAGCAGTGCGCTGTTTTGAAACAACATGCCCATCTCGCGGCGCAGTGCATAAAGCTTATTGCCTCGCGCTTTATTGACGCATTGATCTTCAAAAAAGATGTTGCCACGTTTAGGTTTTAAACGGCCACCAATTAAACCGAGCAAGGTGGATTTTCCGCAACCACTGGGCCCCATGATGACGGTGACTTTACCGCGCGGAATGGTTAAGGACATATCCTTATAAATCAGGCGTTGATCAAAGCCAAAATCAACATTCTCTAAGCGCACAATGGGCTTATCTGTGTTGATGTTTTGATCAGTGTCCGTGAGTGCAGTGGTCATGGTTTGAGGGTAAAATTTTGAGTCGCGATTTTAAAGCGCGAATATGAGCAATAGATGAATGAGATGATGCCCTTAGTTTACGCTCAGGGCAAGTCTTTAAGGGTGCGGTGAGTGGCTAAATAAGACGAACTTTTAAGACGCCATCAATGTGGCTGAGCGCGCTTAGCGTTTCTTCTCCAATCATAGAGTCGATATCGATTAAAGTATAGGCTAAATCTGCCTTAGAATCGTTGACCATATGGTGAATATTTGCACCTGCTTTACCCAAGATATGTGACACTTGCCCGACCATATCAGGGGTGTTACGGTTTAAAATGGCGATGCGCGCTTTTCCAGCACGGGCAAGCTTGATATCAGGCAGGTTTACTGAATTTAAGATATTACCGTTCTCTAAGTAATCTTTGATTTGCTCGGCCACCATCACCGCACAGTTAATTTCAGCCTCTTGAGTAGATGCGCCTAGATGCGGCAACGTCACTACGCGCGGATTTTTTTTCAGTTGGTTCGAAGGGAAATCACAGATATAAGCATAAAGCTTGCCTGCATCAAGCGCATCACATACTGCGATATCATTCACTATGCCGTCGCGTGCAAAGTTTAGAATGATGGCATTGTCCTTCATTTTTTTGATGCTATCAGCGTTAATCAAATTACGTGTCGCGTCTAATAAAGGTACGTGGAAGGTAATGAAGTCTGACTGTGCGAGTAAATCATCTACGCTATCGACAGGCTTTACATCTGCCGATAATGCCCATGCGTGTTTGATGGAAATACGCGGGTCAAAACCCACTACATTCATGCCTAATGCTCGCGCAGCATTGGCAATTTTTACACCGATAGCACCTAAACCCACCACCCCTAAGGTGCGTCCAGGTAACTCGAACCCTCCGTAATTTTTCTTGCCTGCTTCAACTTGTTTATGAATTTCGTCATCCGAGCCTTCAAGGCCGCTGGCGTATTCATAGGCAGGCATTAAATTTCGGCAACTCATCAGCATGCCTGCAATTACCAGTTCTTTTACCGCATTGGCATTTGCGCCTGGCGCATTAAACACCGCCACACCAGCTTTACTCATTTTATCGAGTGGAATATTGTTCACACCGGAACCAGCGCGCCCGACGGCCAATAATGATTCTGGCACTGCCATATCGTGCATTTTATACGAGCGCAGTAAAATAGCATCGGGCTGGCCTGCATCGTCTGAAATAGTGTATTGGTCAGCGGGTAATTTAGCCAAGCCAATGTCAGAGATGTTATTTAAGGTGCAAATTTTGTAAGTCATGTGGTTCTCTGTGCTGATTATCAGATATCCGTTTTAAGCGTTATTGCGCTCAAAGGTTTGCATAAACGCGATGAGTGCATCGACGCCAGCTTCTGGCATGGCGTTATAAATACTGGCGCGCATACCACCCACTGAACGGTGGCCTTTTAAGGTGATCAACCCCTGTTTTGCGGCACCTTTTAAGAACGCATTATCGAGCTCAGGGTCGGCTAGGGTAAATGGTACATTCATCCAAGAGCGGCTTTGTGGCTCAACGGGGCTGGCGTAAAAACTTGAGGCATCAATGGCCGTATAAAGTTTTTCAGCTTTGCGTTGGTTGACCTTAGCGATTTCTGCTAAGCCACCTTGCGCTTTGATCCACTGAAATACCAAACCTGCTAAATACCAGGCATAAGTGGGTGGGGTGTTATACATAGAATCATTTTCGGCATGGCTGGTGTAGTTACACATGATCGGCGTGCCGTCTAACACGGTGCCGAGTAAATCTTCACGGACGATGACTAAGGTTAAACCCGCAGGCCCGATGTTTTTCTGCGCACCTGCGTAAATCAAGCCGAATTTAGACACATCAATTGGGCGCGATAAAATGGTTGAAGACATATCGGCCACGATAGGTACATCACCTACCTCAGGCATCCAATGAAATTCCACACCGCCGATGGTCTCATTGGGCGTGTAATGAAAATAGCTCGCGTCAGGGTCTAACGTCCATGTGTTAAAAGCAGGGATGGTTGAGAAGCTTGTATCTTCACTGCTCGCGACCACATTTACCTTACCATAACGTTTGGCCTCAGCAATGGCTTTCTTAGACCATGCGCCTGTATTCAGATAATCCGCAGATGCGCTTTTATCTTTAAGTAAATTCATCGGAATGTTGGCAAACTGGCTGCTGGCACCGCCTTGCAGAAATAAAACTTTATAGTTGTCAGGCACGCCTAACACCTCGCGCAAGTCGGCCTCAGCTTGCTGGGCAATCGACATATATTCCTTGCCGCGATGGCTCATTTCCATTACTGACATGCCGGTGTTGTTCCAGTCAGACATCTCCGCTTGTGCGCGTTCAAGTACAGCCGTTGGCACCATCGCAGGGCCAGCACTAAAGTTATATTGGCGAATCATTTTGTTTTAAAGGTGTTTAAATGAAGCGGTGTATCTTACCTGAACGTAGATTTAGATAAGGTTCAATATACTTATGTTTGCCCTAAATTTGATATGGGGCAGAATAAACTTGTTAATCGTTGTTTGGTCAGAGAATCAGCAAGCTTATATTACTAAAGCAGTTGGATATAATCTCTTTCAATCGCGATGGTGGCGCTCGCCTCTAAGTCTATCTGCCCTTCTCCTTGAACATGGGTTTCGTCAATGAGCAACATATCTTCACCTACCTGTATGCCATAGCGGATGATGCTGCCTAAAAATTCTTTACGCTTAACGATGCCTTCTAGAAAAAGGTGGTCTATGTTGTTTTCGCCTTGCTTGGCAAGGTGTGCATTTTGTGGGCGAAAGAAAATAGAATGTGCACCATTTTGAGCTGTAATGGGGAGTCGAGTGCCTGAATTTGAAACAAAGTAAGTTTTGTCGCCTTCAGATTGTACTTTGCCTGTTAACACGTTAGCGGTGCCTAAGAATTTTGCCACGAATAAATTTTGCGGATGATCATAAAGTTCCATCGGGCTGCCAATTTGTTGCAACACGCCGTCATCTAAAACCGCCATGCGGTCTGAGGTGGTATTGGCTTCTTCTTGATCATGCGTTACAAAAATAGTGGTGAGTTTTAACCGCTGCTGTAAGGCACGAATATCACGACGCATTTGCACGCGTAAATTCGCATCTAAATTCGAGAGTGGTTCATCTAGTAATAAAACTTTCGGTTCAACCACGATTGTGCGGGCAATCGCCACGCGCTGCTGTTGGCCGCCTGATAATTCTGAAGGGCGGCGGTTGGCGTATTCAGACATTTCAACCATTTCTAATGCTTTGTCCACCCGCATGTTTATTTCTTTCGCGGGCACTTTACGCTCGACCAAGCCAAAACCCACATTTTTCCGAACGGTCATATGCGGCCATAATGCATAACTTTGGAAGACCATGCCAACATTTCGCTCCCATGGCTTGAGCGTGGTAACGTCTTGATCACCTAATAATATTCTGCCCGTGGGGGTGGGGCCAAAGCCTGCGATGGCACGCAGTAAGGTAGATTTGCCGCTGCCTGATGGTCCAAGAAAAGCAAAAAACTCTCCCGCTTCAATGTGTAGGTCAATCTTTTTTAATACCTCCGTCTCGCCAAATGATAGGCCTAAGTTTTCGATTGAAATGCTGACGGAAGGATTGTCTGAAGTACTCATGCGACGTCCTCTTTTACGGTAGTATTATGGGTTGCGCGTTGTCCGCGCGCGATAATTCGGTTTGAGTAAAATGTACCTAAGCCAACAATCAGTACGGCAATCATGCCTAATGCCGCGCCTGGGCCACGGCCTGAAGCCGATTGCATAAATTCATAGATACCGAAGGCTAAAGGCGCGTCAGATTCTCTCGCGACCAACATGATGGTGGCTGAAAGCTCAACCGATGCGGTGGCAAAACTGGTGACAAAACCCGCTAAGATACCGCCACTCATTAAGGGGATAACAACGCGCCAAACAGCGCGACTTTGTGTGGCGCCTATGTTTTGTGCGGCTTCTTCCAAGGCCACACTCACTTGTTGCAAGGCAGCGATGCAAGCGCGTAAGGCGTAGGGTAGGCGGCGAATGGTTAGGGCAACGACAATAATCACCCACCAAGAGGCGAGCGGTTTATCAATAATGGGCACATCGGTGCTGGAAAATAAACGTAAATAACCGATGCCCAATACTACGCCCGGTACGGCTAAAGCCGCAGTCGCGCCGTAATCCAGCCATTTTCGGCCGATTAAACCCGTTCGATAAACGATGTAAGCAATGGCTGTGCCGAGTACAACGTCGAAAAAGGCTGCTATGCCTGCGTATAACAAGGTGTTGGAGATATAACCTAAGGCTGAATTAAACACTGTATAGTAATGCCCAACGGTGTAAGCATCTGGGAACATGCTATATGACCAAATAGTGCCAAAAGATAATAAAGCTAAACCAATATGCGGCGATAACACTAAGAGTAAAATAAAGATCACTAGCGCATAGGCGCCGAATTTTTCGCCTGGGCCTAAATCACGTTTTAATAAGCCACCGCCGCCTTTTTGTGTGGTGGCGTAATCTTTGCCTTTCATGGCTAATAAAGAAGCCCATAAGGCGATTAATGAGAACACCACCAGCACCACGGAAATGACATAACCCATTGGATCAGAAATACCGATTGAGGAAATCCTTAGATAGGCTTGGGGCGCGAGCATATTATTGACATTCAATAATAATGGCGTGCCTAAGTCGTCGAATACTTTTAAGAAAACCAAGGCTGCGCCTGCTAAATATCCCGGCATGGCGAGCGGGAAAACCACGCGACGAAATAAACCTAAACCACTGGCGCCTAAGTTTTGTGCTGATTCTTCCATTGAGCGGTCAATGTTATTTAAGGCGGCAGAAAGGTTGATTAAAATGAAAGGAAAGTAGTGGATACTTTCTACTAAAATCACGCCATTTAGGCCTTTCATAAAGGGAATGGTAAAGCCAAATTTCTCATCTAAAAACAGATTAACAGTGCCGTTATCACCAAATAATAATAACATTGCGACTGCACCAACAAAGGGTGGCATGATCAGAGGAATAAAGCCTAAGGTTTGGATGATCACCGCGCCACCAAAATTAAAACGGGTAGTAAAATAAGCTAAAGGTAAGGCAATCAATGAGGCGATGAGCACGGACATCGAGGCCACATAAAAAGAGTTATAAAAAGACTCTCTAAATAAGGATGACTGAAAAAAATCAGCAAAATTTACCAGTGTAAAACTGCCTGTGGACGGGTCTTGGAACGCCACAAAAAGAACTTTTCCAACCGGAACAATTAAGAATAATAATAGGAAAAAGGCAATAAAAAGGCCAACGATGGCTGGGCCTCGATTATTCTGTGTCATAGGAATTGAGTGTGATAAAAATATGTCGGCTTACATTGTGTAGCCGACACAATATCTTTTAGAGCATAGCTTTTGCTTGATTAGCAAGCGTAACCGCTTGGGCATAATTGGCTTTAACCGTATCGTCCCATTCGCGTTCAATTTCAGCTTGACGGCCTTTGGCAACGTCGGTAGCCTTTTTACGCTTTTTCTTGAAGATGCTGTTGAACCCTTCTGCGCTAGCTTCTGCATCTGAAATAGGCAGTTTTTCAATGAGTGCGCGTGCATCAGCAATTAGTTTGGCTGCGTCTGCGTTCGATTTACCTGCCATCGCCGCTTCTGCTTCTTGTACTGCCTTGACAGCCTCTTGCAGATTTTTAAGGCGATAGGTGATCATCACATCAAACATGGAATTCACCACGCTATAACGGCTTTTTGACAAGCCTAAATCAAACTTTACTTCTGCGCCTAAAGAGCTGTCTTTAAATGGATTTGGAAAATCATCAGGCAGGCCAGCATAAGCCGATGGGTTCACAGGTAAGCGGCGAATTTTTGGGTCTAGCAGTACATTCTGCCCTGCTTCGGACAGCAAGTAATCTATGAAGGTAGCCGCTGCTGCTGCATTGGGTGCATTTTTCACAATAGCAATATTCGCAGGCACTAAAGTGGTGACGGTTGGATAAGCAAACTTGACCGGGAAGCCTGATGCTTCAGACGATAAACCAAAGAAATCAATGACGATGCCCACGCCAAACTGGCCGCTGTTCACGCCGTCTGGCACACCAAAGCTGCGTTCTGTGATGGTTTTTAAATTACCCGCGATGTATTTCCACTCTGCCCAGCCTGCATCCCAGCCTAAACCTTGCAAGACTGTTTCAATGGTTAAATGGGTGGTGCCTGAACGTGATGGCGCACTGATACCAACGTGGCCGTTATAGATCGGCTTTTTTAAATCTGACCACTCCGCAGGAATGGGTATTTTTTTGGCTTTCATGTAACGCTCGTTCCACATAATGCCATAACCTGACGCAGCAAAGCCTTTGTAATAGCCTTCTGGGTCATTGATGGGGAAGGAGCCGACTTTATCTGGAATGCCAGAAACAGACACTTCATGCTTGACCAGTAAATCATCGCCTTTTAAGACTTCAAAGGCATCAGGGGCTGAGGCCCAAAACATATCAGAGGTATTGTTTGAGGCGGTTTCTTGTAAATATTTAATGCCTGCGGTGGTCTTTTTACGCAGCATCTCAACTTCAATTTCAGGGTGCGCTTTTTCAAAGGCTGCTTTGAAGGTTTCCGTGGTGTCGGTTGGGAAAGACGTGACAATAACGAGTTGGCTGTCTGCGGCCAGTGCGGTATTGAAAGCAAGGCTTAATCCCAAAGATAAACCAAGAGTGGCGCTTACAACGGTTTTGGCTAATGTGTGTTTTTGAATGCTAATAGTGAATCATATTTTTCTCCTAAGGTGGTAAACAAACGTATGGGAGCAATATCGTCAGTATTATTTAATAAGTTTTTTTAATTGCCCCCCAAATTGAGTATAGACACCTTTTAAATAAAAAGCGAATGGATTGGAATTTTTTTAAGTTAAGTCTAAAAGTTCGATTAACGTTCGGGCATCTATAGCAACTTGAACTGATTGTGTGCCAGGCTCAAAAAACAAAGCAGTTTTTATTCGTTCAGTGTGTACGAGTGGTTGTTTCAGGGTACGTAAGATGGGAGTCAGTGCGCGCATCGGCAGGCAAGCTAATCGCACGACTTGATACGTGCCTGAATAACTCGGCTGCTGGTTTAATGCAGGCCGCCAAACCCAACTTGCTTGGTGCTTTTTAGCGAAAGACAAGGCCGCATCATCAGGTGGAATATTTAAATCAAAGGCAATATTAAAGCGCCCGTTTAAGGTGTTGAGCAGCGTCTCAATGCGATCGAGCGGGCTGGAAAAATCGATGACTAAGCAGGCGATATGCTGTTCGATGGGCTTTAGTTGAGCCAGTGTTTAGTGAATATCTAGCGACGAGTTTAACGTTGGCCACGCAAGGACGATCTCAAAGTGTTG
>JAZGFQ010000241.1:0-3181 GCA_036479635.1 Arenicellales bacterium | reverse complement strand
ACCATCCATGACGAACTTGATTTAATGCGCGAAGCGGCCAATGCCAGCCAACTGCGTATTAATTTTTTAGACTCACCGCTCATTTATGTGCCTGAGGTGTATTGGGATCACTGCCAAACTAATGTGATGGTACAAGAGCGCATTGATGGCATTCCTATTCGCGATATCGATGCGATTAAAGAAGCGGGCATTGACCTCAAAAAACTCAGCCACGATGGCGTGGAGATTTTCTTTACCCAAGCCTTTAGAGACGGGTTTTTCCATGCGGACATGCATCCTGGCAATATTTTCGTAGGCGAAAACGGTCAATATCGTGCGGTGGATTTTGGCATCATGGGCAGTTTATCGGAAACGGATAAACGCTATTTAGCTGAAAACTTCTTAGCGTTCTTTAACCGTGATTACGCCATGGTCGCCGATTCGCACATCCGCGCAGGCTGGGTGCCTGCCGATACGCGCGCCACTGATTTTGAAGCGGCGATTCGCACAGTGTGTGAACCCATTTTCGCACGCCCGATTAAAGAAATTTCTTTCGGCAAATTTTTGATGTCGCTGTTTCGAACCGCACAACGCTTCAATATGCCGATTCAACCGCAATTAGTCTTGCTGCAAAAAACCCTGTTAAACATTGAAGGCTTAGGAAGAACTTTAAACCCTGATCTCGATTTATGGGAAACCGCCAAACCTTTTTTAGAGCGTTGGATGCGTGATCAAATCGGCCCCAAAGCGGCGGTTAGAACCATCAAGCATGAAATCCCTAAACTCATGACGATGCTGCCAGAATTACCTGCCATGACGCACGAACTCATGCGCCGCGTACGCGATGAGAAAATTCAAGTGCACACCCATTCCAAACAGCTCGATGCCTTACAAAACCAACTAGCGCGTAATGCCACCCGCCAGAATAGTTTATTACTAGCAGGCTTGTTACTGGGTGCTGGCATTATGCTGGGGCAAAGCGAATGGACAAATGCGGATCTGATGAGCAAGGCGGCTTATGTGGCCAGTGGTTTAGCGGTGATTGCGGGTTGGTTTAAAACCCGACATTAACTCAGCTTTGCTGATGGCTTTCGCTTAAAAATATCATGGCCGCCATGACGAACGGCACAGCAGCACGTCAAACCTAGGATGATACGTGGCCAAAGTCGACACCAAATTAAAACGTAATAAAACTGGCCAACAAAAACGCTTACACTTAAGCCATGCGCGAATTCCACCCCATCCAAACCAGTGGCGACCTGATTCGGCGTGTGACGCGCGTATTATTAGTGGGCTTAATCATCGGCCTGATTGCCTCGCTCGCCGCTCAAGCGCTGGTATGGTGCATTGACTTTGGCGCACGATGGATTAACGGCCATCAAGTCATTTATCCTCGTCTTATCACAGTAATCACCCCGATGTTAGGCGGTTTAGCGGTGGGTTTAATCGTGCAATCTATGCGCGAGCAACGCCCGCACACCCCAGCCGACGTGATTCTTGCCGCGCAATCGAACCTAAAACTCGCCAGCCTTAAACTTAAAGATGGGTTTTTAAATTTTATCGCCAGCATGATTAGCCTTACCAGCGGTGCTTCCGTTGGACAATATGGGCCGATTGTTAATATAGGCGCAACCCTCAGCTCGAATCTTCAGCGGTTTACACGCACGGAACATACCGTGCTGATTGGCTGCGGTGTCGCAGCGGCTATTTCCAGCGCCTTTAGTGCACCGATTGCAGGCATCATTTTTGCGCATGAAGTCATCTTGCGCCATTACTCCTTGCGTGCCTTCGCCCCTATTACCATTGCCGCTTCCAGCGCATTTTATTTATCAAAATTCGTCTTTCATAATCAAGCTTTATTTGAATTGCCAGAAATAAAAATCACTTATCTAAGCGAATTTATCGGCTTTACCGTGGTGGGCGTGTTGGCAGGTTTATTGGCCGTGGCTTTTTTACACGCCATTCTTTATGCGCGATTATTGGCCAACAAAGTGCCGCTACACACAAGATTTAAACCTATGATCGCAGGCTTACTCGTTGGCCTGCTTGCCTTGCAATTACCCGATATTCTAGGCATTGGCGCGTCCGTGCTACGCGAAACCTTGCACGCTGCCACCCCCTCAGCGTTAGATTTAAGCATACTGCTCATCGCCAAAATACTCGCCACCGCCCTATGTTTAGGTTTTGGTTTTGCCGGTGGCGTATTCAGCCCATCTTTATTAATCGGCGTGGTCTTCGGCACTTTATTTGGCCTCGCCATGGCACTACTATTTCCTGAAACGAATATACAAATTTATGCGATTTGTGGCATGGCCGCCATCACCAGCCCAATTATCGGCGCACCATTAACCACCATATTGATCATATTTGAACTTACCCAAAGTTATGAGCTCACCACCGCAGTGATGATCAGCGTGGTGTTTTCGAACGTGGTGGCGTATCGCTTATTTGGGCGATCATTGTTTGATTTCCAGCTCAAAACACGGGGCTATGATTTAAGCAATGGCCGTGACCCTTTAATTCTAGGCACACAAAGTATTCACGGCATTACCCGCCAAAATGTGACTGAGTTACACACATCAAGCACCGTCAATGCCGCTATCAAACAACTCACGGAAACGCAGCTTCACCAAGGTTTTATCGTCGATACTCAGCAAGTGTTCGTGGGCAAGGTTGATCTTGTTCAGCTCATTCAATACCGCGAGCAGGGCGAGCAACGCTTAGAGACGATTAAAGATCTCATCAACCCGCACTGCCTACGCTTTAATGCCGATACCTCTATCTGGCAAGCCATGCAAGATATCAAGGGTTTTGTCGGCGAGCGCATTCCTGTGGTCAACCCCGATGATCAACACCTGCTCGGGGTCATTCACGAAGCGGATTTAATCGACGCTTATCTAACCAGTGTTAAAGCACTGAGAAATGAAGAAACGGCGAATGCCTAGACAATGGAAAATGACCTATTGAATTTGAAGATATTTACTAAGCTTTGAGCTTAACCACATCGTCAATAACACAGAAACCGCAAAAGCATATAAACCATAATGCATTTGAACTTCGGCAATGGCGCGTAGCTTCACCGCCACCACCAGCACGGCCACCACAAACACATCCAGCATTGACCACTTCCCTAGTTTTTGTATCCAATGTAAATATCGCTGAGTGGGCGCACTGATCACCTCAGGCTGGAAAATAACTTTGG
>JAZGFQ010000240.1:0-2045 GCA_036479635.1 Arenicellales bacterium | reverse complement strand
TGCACCCATTAAGAGGCCAGAACAATGTGCAAGGCGCATCTGATGCAGGTTTAATTCCGATGATGCTGCCTGATTATCAGCGTGTAGATGATGAAAAAGTACGCCTGCATTTTGAATCTGTTTGGCAGCAAAGTTTAGACCCGAAGCCAGGTTTAACCGTGGTTGAAATCATGCACGCGATTCATTCCGACACCATTAAAGGTTTATATATTATGGGTGAGAACCCTGCGATGTCTGACCCGAATCTAAATGAAACCCGTGCGGCCTTAGCCAAGCTAAAGCACTTAGTGGTGCAAGATATTTTCTTAACGGAAACCGCCGCCTTCGCGGATGTGGTGCTGCCTGCAACCGCATGGCCTGAAAAAAACGGCACGGTTACCAACACCGATCGTCGCGTACAAATGGGTAGGCAGGCGGTTCAGCCGCCCGGTAATGCAAAAGCGGATGCTTGGATTATTCAGCAAATTGCACAAGGCTTGGGTTGTACAGGCTTCGATGAAAGCATACCTGAGATCTATGAAGAAATGCGCAGCGTCATGCCCAGCATTGCAGGTATTTCTTGGGCTAGAGTCGATAAAGAAGATTCGGTGACCTACCCCTGTAAAGATGAAAATGATGCGGGCCAAGGCACGGTGTTTATAAAAAATTTCCCAACAAAAAGCGGCAAAGCAAAATTAGTGCCTGCGCAATATATTCATGCCGCAGAATTGCCAGATGAAAACTACCCTTTGGTGTTAATCACAGGCCGCCGCCTAGAGCATTGGCATACTGGCTCAATGACGCGCCGCGCAAGCGTATTAGATAAAATTGAGCCCATTGCGGTGGTGGATATTCATCCACAAGATATTCAAAGCCATCAATTAAAAGTAGGTGATCCGGTGACGCTTCAATCAAGAAGAGGCGAACTTCAAGCGCATGTTCGCGCCAGCACTGCGATGCAAGAGGGTGAAGTATTCCTGCCGTTTTGTTATGTAGAAGCGGCCGCAAATTTACTTACCAATGAAGCACTAGACCCGGTGGGGAAAATTCCTGAGTTTAAGTTTTGCGCGGTAAGGCTAAAAAAATAAACGTATGGGTTAGCTGAGCGATTTGCAGGCATATCAGAGCGGCCTATTTCCTATTATCCAGAGATAGCGAACCTAATTGTGCGGCAGGTTATGGCAAGTTTATTAGATCAATGGTTGTGTGATTTAGCATGCTCTCGTAGAACCGCATTAATTCTAGTCTGCCAGCCTTTACCATCAGCCTTAAAGAAATCCATAATTTCTCTGTCCAAGAAAATAGTTGTTCGTTGTTTTGGGTTATCAGATAAAGGACGCCCCACAGATCGCTTGGATAAGATGATTAATTCTTTATCTGGGCGAGAAGATTTTATAATATCTTCTTTTGTCCATTCTGGGTTGGTTGAATCAATCATTTCTGGGTTTGCTTGCTTTTTCATAAAGATTTACCTCGCGTTTATTTGCTTTTCTAAAGCTGATAACTCGTATTCCGCCATAATCCTTTCTAGCATCGATTTTCTGAAAAGCGGTTTCAAATTCAAAATATCTAGCCTGTTCAAAATCAATGCCTCGTTCTTTAATATTGGTATCGTTTTTATTTTGGTCGTACTGGATTAACATATAATTATTATGCATATATAAATCCGCAACGTCAATAATTTAAATGCATACGTTAAATGTCACCTTTAAGCTAATATTATAAATGATGCAGTCGGAATTATGATTCGAGGAAACTCGAGGGCACAATATTAATTATCATTATCTAGCGCCTTCAGCCTGAGTTTCTTCTTCCTTGCACCACTCCTCAGCTTTTAGGTGGATATTCTCCATTTCGATACCTCATTTTGTTTATGGATATCTAGTATGCTCTTACGGTTTAATGGGCGGTAAGTTGCCCAGAAGAGCCAGTCAAGGGATTGCTCAGTAACGAGTTTCAGTGGTCATTGCAGACATTCAACTTTCAGTTTATAATATTTGTGGTGAAGTATGAGTACTGTAATCGAGTAATGTAGTACGACAACCTGTCCGCGACGCAGGAATAAT
>JAZGFQ010000239.1:0-2702 GCA_036479635.1 Arenicellales bacterium | reverse complement strand
GCTATGCTCTGATGGCGGATAAAATGGCCGCGCTATCTGCCGAGCAAACGGGTTTTTTAGGCATGACGCACGCCACCACAGATGAGGGAGAATCCGTAACGACGTGTTATTGGCAAGATGAGGCGGCGATTTTAAATTGGAAGCATCATCCTGAACATCAAGCGGCACAAGAAAAGGGTTTGGCTAAATGGTATGATGAATATCAAATTGAAATCGCTGAAATCAAACGCGCATATCGTTGGTCGCGCTAACGATTTTTAACACGGTTTATCGGTGGCATATTAAATAATTTACTCTATTATCTTTGTTTTTATGATGAAAAATAATTTAACTAAACTTTCTTTATTATTGATTTTAAATGTTAGTTTTATTTTTTCTGTTTATGCAGAACAAAATGAAGAAGGTGAACGGGCGCTCAAAGATCAAGCCTCTGAGCTGGTAAAAATAAGGGTTAAGTCGCAGCCAATGGCTGAGGTGTTAACGCGCTCAATAACGCGTATCAATGCGGATGTCATTAGTTTAAATCATGCACAAATTAGCGCACAGGCAGCTGGGGAAGTATTGGAAATTCTGGCTGAAGTAGGTGATCATATTGAAAAAAATACTGCAATGGTGGTGTTAGATTGTCAGCAATCAAAACTCAATCAAGCGGCCGCGAAAGATGGTTTGAACTTGGCGCGTAAGGAATATAAGCGCGCACAAAGCCTACAAAAAACCAAGACCATTGCCGAGCAGCAGTTTAATCAATCTAGATCCGCCTTAGATCAAGCACGCATTCGGAATCAACAAGCCGATATTGCTGTCCAGCATTGCGTGGTAAAGGCGCCTTTTTCTGGGGTGGTCACCGCGCGGCAAGTGCAGTTAGGGTCGGTGGCTAGCCCAGGCGCACCCATGTTAATGTTATTGCAAAGCAATCAGGTTGAAGTGTCTGCTCAGTTAGAGTCTGAAGCATTGCGCAATGTGCGCGAACAAGCGGTGGTTCAATTTGTAGTGGGAGACAAAACCTATCCTCTTATCTTCAGAGCGGCTTTGCCGATGGTAGATGCCATTAGCAACAAACAAAACACACGGTTTAGATTTACCGCAGATCAGCCGTATGCAGGCATCTCAGGTGAGATACACTGGCAAACAGGCCAGCGAGTGTTGCCAGTTGATTTTATTGTTCAGCGCGCAGAGCAGCTAGGTTTCTTCATCGTTAAATCGGGTGTGGCGCAGTTTAATGTGCTGCCTAACGCACGGTTAGGGCATCCTGCTTCAGTGCCTTTGAATATGGCAGACCAACACATTATTACCGTCGGTCGCCATTCGCTTCAAGACGGTGATGAGATCACGGTTTTAAGCCCTGACGCTCAATAAAAGAATCTATTTAGTTTAGCTACTCAAACTTTTCCGCCTATATCACCATGCTTGAACGTCTATATAAAAATAATGTGCTCACCAACCTAGTGTTTGTGTTGGTGCTGATTGTGGGGGTTCTGTCTTACCTGCAAATGCCGCGTGAGCAAGACCCAACGATTAATTTTAACTGGATCGATATTTCCACTTTAGCGCCGGGCATGGCGGCAGAGGATGTTGAAAAACGGGTAACAGACTTACTCGAAGAAGGGATTAGAAAAGTCGGTGATATCAAGTTTGTGCAAAGCACTAGCCGCGATAGTTTTTCGAATATTTTGGTGCGTTTCAATGATTTAAAGGAACGTGAATTTGATAAACGTATCAGTGACTTACGTCGTGAAATTCAAGATAAAACGCGGCAATTACCAGATGATGTCAGCGATCCATCGATCTTTGAAGTCACCACCGCTAACGCCTTCCCAACCGCCACGGTGGTGGTCACAGGCGTAGCGAATGATGCTAATTTAATTAAACAGGCCAATTTAATTAAACAAGACTTAGAGCATATAAAAGGCGTGGATAAAATCTTAGATACCGCCTTGCAACAGCCTGAGCTTCAAGTGTTGTTTGAGCCTGATAAATTGCAACAATTGGGCATTTCGCCCGCGCAATTAGCAGATCAAATCTCTTTGCAATATCGAGATGTCTCAGCAGGTGCAAAACGTATCGGTGAGGATAACTGGCTGGTGCGCTATCAACGTATGCAGCTTGATGCCGTGGCGTTGAGTGATGTGCCTGTATTCGCGAAAGGCTTGGGCAATAACATTAGCTTAGGTGAATTAGCCGATGTGCAACAAGGCTGGGAGAAGCCGCAGCATTATGTGCTGTGGGAAGGACGGCCAGCGGTGATGTTAGCCATTACGAAGCAAGCCTCCTCTAACACCTTAGATTTAGTGGAGCGCATTAAAGACTATATTGATGCCTCTGGTGTGCAGCGTGAAGCCACCGGCGTGAAACTGTATTTAGCCGATGATCAAACCGAGATCACCCGTAATGCTCTAAATATCATGCAAACCAATGCTGCCATTGGCTTATTGATGGTGTTGTTGGTGGTGTGGTTATTCTTAGGCTTTAGAGTGGCATTTTTAACGGCCATTGGTATTCCTTTCGTGTTGGCAGGCACGTTCTGGATTCTACAAAGCAACAACGAGACCTTAAACGTGATGGTGTTGCTGGGGGTTGTAATCAGTTTAGGTATGTTGGTGGATGATGCGGTGGTAGTGGTTGAAAGCATTTATTACCGCTTGCAACGCGGTGAGCCGCGTATAGCGGCGGTGATCAATGGCTTTAAAGAAGTGGCTGCGCCC
>JAZGFQ010000238.1:0-4215 GCA_036479635.1 Arenicellales bacterium | reverse complement strand
AAGTGGCAGCACCCGTGACCACGGCCGTGCTGACCACCATGGCGGCATTCCTGCCCTTGATGCTCTTGCCTGGGATCATCGGTGAGTTTATGCGCTTAGTACCGTTTGTGGTGACGGTCGCATTGGTGATCAGTTTAGTTGAGGCCTTTTGGGTCTTGCCCAGCCATATTCTGCATGCAAAGATTTCCTTTAAAAACCCGAGCTGGTCGGAACGTGCACGCATACGCGGCTTGCGTAAGTTACGGCGAATATACACGCGTATCTTAGTTAAAGTGATGCGTGTGCCAGCCTTGGTGATTATTTTAGCCATCGGCATGTTTTTTGCATCGCTAGCCTCAGCGATGTTGGGGCAAATTAACCCTAGTTTGATGCAAGACCCGAAAGTATCGAAATGGTTGGTGAAAACCAATTTCTTCGCCGCTGACCCACTGCGTTTATTTTATGTTTCGATTGAAATGGAAAATGGCACACCGCTAGAAATTACCCTAGAAAATGTAAAACAACTGCAAGCCCAAATTCGCGACACAGTTGCGCCAGAGCAATTACGCAGTGTGGTGGCGTATGCAGGGCAAATGTTTACCGAAACCGCGCCCTTTCAGGGTGCGCATTTCGGGCAGGTGATGGTGTCTTTGCCGCCTAGGGCGGCGGGTTTACATTCGGTCGATGAAGTGATTGAAGGCGTGCGTGAGGTGGTGGATAACTTCGCAGGGCCTAAAAAGCTATATTTTATCCGCTTGTCTGGCGGCCCACCCGTGGCGAAAGCGATTAGCGTAAAAGTACGTGGTGATGATGTGGATGAAATCCGCGCGGGCGTAGCGGCTGTTCAAACGATTCTTGAGCAATCTGAGTGGGCCACAGATATTGCGAATGATGACAGCCCAGGCTTAAAATAAATGGCCTTGAGCGTGAACCATTCCGCGATTCAGCGTGCAGGGATTAGCCTAGGCGAAGTGCTGCGCACCTTGCGTTTATTGGTTGATGGCGAAGTGGTGGCGCAAGTGCGCGAGCAGGGCGAGACCATTCATTTGCGTATTAAGGCAAAGAATAAGGAGATGCATTCCATTGAAGATATCTTGCGCTTTCAATTAAGGGCGAAGAATGGGACGAAAATTGCTTTATCTGAGCTACTGCATTCAGAATTACGCCAAGGCTTCGGTAGCATCAAACACTATAATTATCGTCGCACAATTACCTTGGAGGCAGATATCGATAAGAAGCGCATCGATGTGCCACAAGCCAATCAACATATTAAAGATGGATGGCTGAAGATTGCGCATTTACACCCGAACCTTAACCTGGATTTTTCTGGCCAGCTCGATGACTTGAACGAAAGCTTGGGCTCAATTGGTAAGTTGATGTTGTTTGGGGTGTTGTTGATGTATGCGATTCTCGGCACGCAATTTAAAAGCTATTTCGAGCCGATGATGATTCTAATGACCGTGCCGATGGCGTTTACAGGCGTGGTGATCGGCTTGCTCGCCACACAAAACCCCTTGAGTTTGTTCACGCTCTACGGCGTGGTGGCTTTAGCAGGTATTGCTGTCAATGCCGCGATTGTGCTGATTTCAGCGGCGAACGAGCGCTTAGAGTCAGGCATGAGCGTGGTGCATGCAGCCGTCTATGCCGCTCGGCGCAGAGTTGTACCGATTCTAATTACCTCTTTAACCACTGTCGCAGGTTTATTTTCTTTGGCGGTAGGCTTAGGCGGGCATTCCTTGCTTTGGGGGCCGGTGGCCACTGCGATTGTTTGGGGCTTGGCGGTTTCAACCGTGCTCACTTTATTATTAGTGCCCACTATTTACCGCGTTTTCATGGTGCGCAGTAAAGCCGTGAAGGCACGTTCAGGAAAGATTCACGAGTAGGGCAGTATCATCCACAAAAACATCATTATTACAATAATTTAAACAACATACCAAAAGTAATTGATTAGCCAGTAGCAGGCGAATTTAATGGCTTTGACAGAGGAGACCCCATGCCCCAACTAAATAATACGCCTAAGCTGGTAAATTTACCCTTGCTTGCAATCAGTACAGTGCTCGCATTTTCTTTAAGCGCTTGCGATGATTTAAAAGAATACACGTCTTCAGATGCAGGGCAAGAGTTTGTCCGCTATTCGCCTGAAGTAAAGTCTTCGCCTGCCGTGCAAAGTAATAATGTCATTAATATCGATGGCGGTTCTAGTAGTAATACTAGCAATACAAGTAGTACGGGAAGCACGACGACGGCCAATACTGCTGATTCATCAAATCCTAAAAGTGAGCCAACTTCAACCGAACTAAAAGCGCCATCATTGGCATCTACGGGCATCGTTTGGAAACCTATTTCCGAAGGTAATCATAAGTTAGTGGTGTTAACACCGACGAGCTATGGTTCACCTAGCGTGGCGATATTAAATGCATCAGGTAAAATCGTAGAGAATGGACACTATGTGGGACATACCAACGGTAATCGTGCCACTTATCGCTTCTCAAGAGCGGGCGGCGGATATAGCGCACCTGCATTTTTGAAAGTTGGCAGCGCTGTTTATTTAGTATCTTCGCCTGCGAGCCGTTATAACTAGGCGTGACGGCAGTCATTTGGTAGCGCCTTAAACAAGAACGTTATTTAGGCCGTTTTACTTGCCGTTTGAGTCATTGTATTTTCTTGTTGCTTCATAAAGCTGGAGACGCGATTCACCAAACACGATAAAGTGGGTTTGCATAGTACCGAGAAGGGCGTTTTACTTTGTGCGCATAAATCTCGGGTAATATTCCATAGCGCTAATTCAGCAAAGGTTTTAGACTGAAATAAGACCAAATTCATTTTAGGAATTAAGTGCGCGTGCTGCTTAAGCGTGTCTTCACTTATTTCTTTTGACAAGCATTCGACTTGCCCACCTAAGCTTTCTATGAAGTAAGTCATGGTTTGGCCATAAGCTGTGGTGCCACCAATGATGAGAATTCGGGTATTCTCTAAGCTTAAGGAATCCGTATTCGCTTCGTTATTCTCGGACATCAAATAGCTCACGATGTTTTCTAAGGATTGACATTCTTCGCTTTTTTGGCAAATTTTTCGATTAAATCGAGATAGTCGCACTTTTTCTTGTGCAAGCTCAGTAGTCAGCATATCTGCCTGTGCCTTGATAAGATCATAATCATCATACCCGTATTGATCATAATCGCCTTTTTCTAAAGTGGTTTCTTTATACATAGTTCAGTTTTCATGGTTAAAACCGAATGATAATCATTCTCATTAAATGCGTCAAGCGTTACTGATCTCTGTAAGTAAATTATTATTTATCGAAATAATAATAATTCTATTGCAAATGTGAATCATTCTTATTAGTATCTGCGTCTCTTAATTAATATCATTAAAAATGTCGCAGAATAATCCGAACACAACGAAACCAACTCAAGAGATGAATAAATCTTCAGGTGTTCATCAAATTGAGAGCGAGACGTTGTTTAAGGGTGGTCAGCGGGTCGATATTGTTCATAATGAAGCAATATATCGCTTGCAGATTACCCGTCAGGATAAGCTCATTTTAACGAAGTAGTTAAGAAATGAGGCAGCAATTCCAAAGGTCTGCCTCGCATGTTTAATCTCTAGTGTTATTGATAGCCAGCTTCCGCCAGCCATTCTTTTTTATATTTATTTTCAGGAACTTTAGAATGTCTAAAAAACCAATTATTTTAGCTGTATTGGCAACAATCAGCTGTCAAACTGTTTATGCTGCATCGCAAGATGAATTAACGGTACTGACAAAACGAATTCAATATCTTGAGCAGCGTGTTCAAGATCAAACCCAAAGTATCAACCAAAACAGTGCGGCGGGTTGGGCGGGTAAAATTTCAATGGAAGGCGCGATTGAAATTGAGGCCAGTCATGTTTCTGCTGATGGCGCGGAGGATGAAACTAACCTAGATCTCGGTAATGCAGAGCTTGCGATTACGGCTGCACCGACAGATAACTTAAGCACAGAGTTAGTCTTGACGTATGCAGATGATGGTGAGACACCATTTGATGTTGAGACACCATTTGATGTTGATACGGCAATTGCTTCTTATGATGCGGGCGCTATGACTTTAACAGCAGGCCAGTTTGTGGTGCCTTTTGGTGCTTACGAAACGAATCTAATTTCTGATCCAATCGCCTTAGATTTAGGCGAAGCAGGTGATACGGCTGTTATGGCTGATTTTAAATTGGGCACGATTGATGCATCGGTTTATGCCTTTA
>JAZGFQ010000237.1:0-4423 GCA_036479635.1 Arenicellales bacterium | reverse complement strand
AGCCCGTTAAAATTGAGCCCTTGGTTTCATCGCCGCTTTCAACCTCACCTTTCAGCCCAAAGCTTATGTTCGGGTATCGGCTTTGTAAATCTTGCAAGAAATCGCGCTCAGTGGCGGCAATAATTTCAGAGGTGTTGGCGACGTTGGCATCAACATCACCGTATAAGGTTAAAGTGCGTTGATGGTTGATGTGACCAATTCGCGCAAAATCTCTTTTCTCGGTAATGTTCGCGACACTGCTTAAAGGCAAACGCTCTCCTGTTTTTGAAAACACGCTTAAATTATCAAAATCTTGCAAGGCTTGGTCTGGCGCGCTATCAAGTTTTGCGACAATTTCATAGGCTTCTCGGCCTTGGTAAACCTCGCTGATTTTAATGCCCTGATACGCGGCCCTAAGCTGAGATGACACACTGCGTGCATCGACCCCCGCCGCTAACGCACCCTGCTTTAGACTCACAGTATATTGCGGTTTACCAGGGCGTACGTCATCCAATAAATTCGAAACGCCCTCATAACCCCTTAACCAATTCTGCAATTCCCAAGAGGCTTGCGATAAACGCGTTAAATCAGGCCCACTTAGGCGAATTTCAATCGCGCGTCCAGCAGGGCCAATTTTGGGCTCTCTAAATTGTACGCTGATTACATCGGGTAAATCGCCTGTGTTTTCACGCCATAACTGGGTTAATTCAGCAACAGAGGTGTTACGTTGTTCTGTGTTGAGTAAATTTAAGCTTAAAGTCGCAAGATGTGTGCCATTTTCGGGCACATCACCATGCTCACCATAACTGAGCTGAATGTTTTCAACTAAAGGCCCCGATTCGTTTTGGTTTAACGTCTTTAAGGTGGTATCCAACGCCGTTAATAACGTCTCCATCACTTGTTCTGTTTTGGCCAGCGGTGTGCCTTGCGCTAATAAAACCCTTGCGTCTACTGTATTGCCTTCTAGATCGGGAAAGGCTTTAAATTTCACCGTGCCCGTGGCGATTAAACCGATAGACAACACCAACATCGCAAAGGCGATGCCAACCGTCACATAGCGAAACTTAATCGCAGTATCTGCCATTTTACCTACCGTTTCACGCAAGCGGCCAAACGCGGCTTCGAATTTTACACGTAATTTAGGTGGCGGCTTTTTCTGTGCATGCTCTAAAGAATGCATGAGATGATGCGGTAATACTAAAAAGGCTTCAATCAGGCTAATGGTTAACACAGAGAGCAGCACCACTGGTAACACACCCAGAATTTGCCCCATTTCGCCTTTCATCATGAGCAAACTACCAAACAAAAATGCTGAGGTTAAGAATGATGCAAACACGCCTGTAATGACTCTTTGCGTGCCATCAATGGCTGCATCGATGGGAGATTTACCTTTTTTATGCTCATGAGCGATACTTTCGGAGAGCACAATCGCATCATCCATTAATATGCCAATGGCCATTAGCAGTGCAATCAAGGAAATCATGTTGATGGTAATGCCGAACATCACCATCATCGCTAAGCCGCCTAAAAATGAAATTGGCAAGCCTAAAGCCACCCAAAAAGTATAGCGCCAATTAAAGAACATGAACAAGGCTAAGGCCGCCAACAGCAAGCCTTGCCAGCCGTTTTTCAGCAATAATTTTAAGCGGTCTGCCACCATCGTGGCGTTATCTTGAGTGATGGTTAACTGTGTGCCGTCAGGTAAAATGCGGTTTTCTTCCACCACAAAGGCTTCAATCGCATCGAATACTTTCAAGGTGTCATCGGTGGTGTTTTTACTGACTTTTAATAAGCCAGCTGGCACGCCGTTAAGCTCAACACGCTCTTCGTTTTTCTCGAACCTATCTTCTACTCTGGCAATATCACCTAGTTTTATTTCGCCGCCCTCAGCAGAGTTTAGAATGACTAAATCCGTCAACTCTGCAGCCGTTTTACGCACATTATCAAACCGAATTTGATACAGCTTTTCACTGCCCTCTAATGTGCCCGCTGGTAATTCAACTGCTTGCGCGGCAATCAGGTTTGCAATTTCTTGCACGCCCAATTGATATTTTTGTTGTGTATCAGGGTGGATTAATACTTGTAACTGATGGCTAGAAAAGCCCGCCACGTTCACAATGGGAATTTTTGAATCGGCCATTAAGCGATCACGATAGCTTTCCGTTAAGGTTTTAAGCTCCGTTAGGCTTAGGTTTTTAGACGTGACAGCAATACTGGCCACTGGGCTAACGCGGCCCAATTGTTTGATAATTGGATCTTCCGTTTCAGCAGGAAAATCCGCTACGCCATCGACCGCCGCCTTGATGTCATCGTAAAATGCATCAATTTTGCCCGCTTCTTGCATTTCTAGCGTAAAAATTGCCATGTTATCGCGCGCATCACAGCTCTGCTCTTTCAAGAAACTAATGCCATCGGTGGCATCTTCTAAGCGGTTACAAATCGCATCTTCTACATCCGCAGGGTTCGCGCCTGGGTAAGCCATGCGTAGTTGAACTTTGCTGGGCTTTAATTGCGGAAAAGATTCCTTATTCAAAGACACCAAAGAAGCTAAACCGATGGCGATAACCGCCATCATTAATATGTTACCCGCAGTCGGGTGTTTGACGAAATATCGAATTAAGGCATTCATTGTTGAGGCTGCGCCCCCAACGCTTTTTCCGCAAGCTCAAGTGCGGCAGTATCAGAGACGCTTGGTTTTAGCGGCATACCCTCAATCACCGGAATCACATCACTGATAATAATAGCCTTTCCTGCTAACTGCTCAGCGCTATCGGTCTCTAATACGATTAAATCGCCTTGTGTGTAACGAATATTAATGGCTTCAATGCTTAACTTATTGTCTGCATCAACCACATACACTCTCCCCTGATGCACGGCTTTTTTAGGCAATACCATCGCGGTTTGCACCGGTGCAAAAAACTCAGCTTCAACCGACATGCCTCTTAATAATGGCGGCTTTTTACCGGGGATAATCTCAGCATAGGGATTATCAACCTCAACTACCAGCGCCAAGGTGTTGCGGATCGGATCAACCGATTCACTGATGCGTATTAACTCACCCTGCCAAAAGATTGAGCGATCAGATTCGCCAATCAAACGTACTTTAACCTCTAGCGCTAAGTCATCCATCCCCTGCTGAAATTCTGTTGGAGTATTTAAATTAATCGCCGCAGGCATGCTCTGCCCCATCGTCTCAGCCTTGGCGCTGCTGGCACCCGCCACCAAAGGGCGAAATTGTTGCACAGGTAATTGTGCATCAATCTTCACTGCCTTTATGCCCAAGGCCGTAAACAACGGCGCACCCACGCCCACAAACTCACCTGCCTCAACGGAGACCGCCCCCACGCGCGCATCGAAAGGCATACTCACCGCCGTTCGGCCTAAAGTGTCTTGGCTCTGCGCCACCTGCCCTTGAGATTGTGAAATCTGCGCAATAGTAGCGGCTTTGCGGCTGTCAAAACTGGCCAGCTTACCTTCGATATCTTGTACCTGTTGGCGCAAGCTCAACACTTTTTGTGCTTCTTTATCCAAACTTGAACGCGCGACTAATTTCTTATCAAATAAGACTTGCGTGCGCGCTAGTTCTTCTTGACCGACTTTCAAATTCGCCCGTGCAATGTTTAACGCTGAGCGTGTGCTTTTTTCTTCCGTTTCAAGTTGCACCAAAGCGGATTCACTGCCTTGCAAGCCTGCGCGAGATTGATCAAGAGAAATCTCAAAGCTCGTCGGCTCAATGCGCAGCACCACCGTGCCTTCAGCTAAGCTCGCGCCCTTTTCTAAATCTGGATGTACATAAACAATTTTACCCGCCACTTCCGCTTTTGCATTAACCACCACCGATGGCTCAACATTGCCATATGCCGTCGCGCGTGCACGAAACGGTAACGCTTTAGCGTTAATCACTTCCACCGCTTTAATAGGGTAACCCACTTGCGCATGCTCAACAGGCGGTTTTGATTTCACCTTTGCCACCACTAATACAACTGAAATGGCGATGATTAATGGAAGAATAAATGCTTTTTGAAATATTTTTTTCATGGGATATCCTAAACGTTGAAATGATTCATTGATCTAATTTGTTGATCTGGAATATGAATTTGACTGTAGCGCTGCAGTCAGTATGGACTGTATGGGCTCAATCTCATCATTAAGATTAAACGTATAGTCAAAAATAGACCAACGCATCACCGTGCCTTGAATCAAAGCCGCGACTAGCTTGGCCGATGCTTGAGTATTAATTTTTGCTTTAAACACCCCTTCGTCAATCCCTTCTTGAAGCAAGCGCTGAACTTGAGTGATATAGCCCTGCATTACGTTTTGTACGGCTTCTTTTAATGCGGAAGATTCCAAGTGTAATTGGTCTGAAAACAATAAACGCGGCAAGCCTTTATTCTCGGCAATGAAGTTCATCTGCCGCTCTATGAGTAAGTTTAATCTGGTGCTT
>JAZGFQ010000236.1:0-4536 GCA_036479635.1 Arenicellales bacterium | reverse complement strand
TATAATGTGTACAGATTTTAAGTTCTTTTAAACCATCTAAGACATCAAGTTTGGTGACACATAAAGTCGTAATACTGTTCACTTCACACGAACGCTTGAGCGCAACCGCATCTAACCAACCACAGCGTCGTGGTCGCCCAGTGGTCGCACCAAACTCATGGCCATTCTCGCCTAAAAACTGGCCAATATCATCGAACAATTCTGTTGGGAACGGACCCGCACCCACGCGTGTGGTATAGGCTTTTACGATGCCTAACACTTCATCGATATCCATTGGCCCAACGCCTGTACCGCTCGCGGCAGCCGCTGAGGTGGTATTAGAGGACGTCACATATGGGTACGTGCCATGATCGATATCTAATAACATGCCTTGCGCGCCTTCGAACATCACTGATTTACCCGCTTTGCGTAAATCGGCTAATCTGCCTGCGACATCACCCACCATATCTTTAATATTGGCGGCTTGCTCTGTTAGCTCAGCATACGTAGCATCGTAATCAACCGCTTCACCACCGAAATAATTCACTAAGGCATAGTTATGATATTCCATCACCACCTGTAATTTTTCAGCGAAATCGTCTTGATATAAATCTTGCACGCGAAGGCCACGGCGCGAGACTTTATCTTCATAAGCAGGGCCAATGCCGCGCCCAGTAGTGCCAATGGCTTTTTTACCACGTGCTTTTTCACGCGCCACATCAAGTGCGATATGGTAAGGCATAATGACGGGGCAAGCTGGGCTGACCATCATGCGCGAACGAATATCCATGCCGCGCGCCTCTAGTTCACTCACTTCCTTGATTAGCTGTGCAGGGCTTAACACCACACCGTTACCAATTAAACACTCAACACCTTCGCGCATCGCGCCCGATGGAATCAAGTGTAAGACGGTTTTCTCGCCATTAATAACAAGGGTATGCCCTGCATTATGGCCGCCTTGGAAGCGCGCCACGGCATCGGCTTTTTCAGTTAATAAATCAACAATCTTACCTTTGCCTTCGTCGCCCCATTGGGTGCCGACCAACACTACATTTTTACCCATTTCTAATCTCTTTATTTACGGCTTTATCGCGCAAAATATAACAGCGCCAGCCCGATTGCGATTGACACACCTCCGACCAAGCGCAAGCTTGCCGTGGGCATTTCAATGATTTGCTTAAGTAATTGTTTGAATGCGTCGGGAGACGCAAATGACATCAAGCCTTCAAACACCAAATACAAACCAAAAGCCGCGATAAAAGTATTCCAGTCCATCACGGTTTATGAGGTTCGTAATTCAGGTGTATTTTAAATGAATTCACGCGACAGTGCGCGTGAAAACAGGCTAATTCGCAGACGGGTTACGCAAGTATTGCATAAACTCAGAATTCGGATCGACGACAAAAATATCTGACTTACTATTAAACGTGTTTTTGTACGCATCTAAGCTTTTATAAAACTTCAAGAATTCTTTATCTTGATTAAAGGCAGTTGCATAAACGTTGGTGGCTTTCGCATCACCTTCACCTTTAGTCTCTTCGGCAGTTTTACCCGCCTCAGCCAATAATATCTCGCGTTGACGATCCGCATCTGCACGAATAATTTCAGCTTGCTCCTCGCCTTGCGCACGTAGCTCTTTCGCAACACGCTCACGTTCTGCGCGCATACGTCGATATACTGTTTCAGAAATTGAGGGGTCTAAATCTACGCGTTTCAAACGAACATCCACCACTTCAATGCCCAAGCCTGCGGCCTCTTGATCAGTTGCTTCACGAACTAAATCCATGATTAAAACTCGATCACCCGACACCACTTCTTTAACAGAACGTTTGCCGATTTCATCACGAATCGCATCGTTTACACGCTTAGATAATCGCGCGCGTGCGCGCAATTTAGAGCCGCCTAAACGAACATAGTACTCTTTTACGTCACGAATACGCCACTTCACAAAAGAATCAACAATTAAGTTTTTCTTCTCTAAAGTTAAATAACTTTGTGGCTCTGCATCCATCGTTTGAATGCGGTCATCGTAAAACTGTACTGAGTTCACGAAAGGCATTTTAAACTTAATGCCTGGCTCAGTATCCACACGGATGATTTCACCAAAACGGAAAACCAAGGCTTGCTCACGTTCATCAACGATATAGACTGCCATTGCAACGACTGCAAGAGCAATAGCGATGATTAAACCACCAAATAATTTAAATATTTTCATCGCTGAGTACTCCTGTTAAATGATCGGGTGTTCGATTGGCTCGAGCTGCTGCTTTGCGGCGTGCTGGTAAAAGAATTCGAGCTTGAACGAGTATTGGATGAAGATTGTGCGGCATTACTACGGCTATTTTCAATCATCTTATCCAGCGGCAAATACATCACGCTACCGCCCTGCTTTTGATCAATTACCATCTTACTGCTGTTGCCTAATACACTTTCCATGGTATCCAGATATAAGCGATCACGCGTGACTTCTGGTGCTTTTTGATACTCAACTCGAACTTGATCAAAACGCGAAGCTTCACCTTCTGCTTTAGCAATTACCGTGGCTTTATATGCTTGAGACTCTTGCGTAATCCGAGCGGCTTTACCACGGGCACGCGGAATCACATCATTCGCATAAGCTTCTGCTAAGTTTTTCAAGCGTTGCTCATCTTCTCTTGCGCGTACCACATCATCAAAGGCATCTTTTACTTCTGCAGGCGGTTGTGCGTTCTGCATTTCAACCGAACGAATGTTAATGCCTGTTTGGTAACGATCCAGAATTTGTTGCAACAGAGTTTGGGTTTGGCTGGCAATCACGGCACGGCCTTCAGTAATCGCGAAATCCATGGAGTTTTTACCAATAGTTTCACGCACTGCGCTTTCCGTTGCTTGACGCACCACGGTCTCCACAGAATCGGCCACATTAAACATTAAATCAGTGGGTGATTTGATATCATATTGCACCGCAAAGTGTATATCAATGATGTTTTCATCTTTGGTCAACATCAAAGCTTCTTGCGGAACCGTAGAGTGTGAGGTTTCACCGCGTGAACGAAAGCCCACTTCAACCGTGTTCTCACGCGTGACGTTAATGACGTCAACCGTTTCAATCGGCGAAGGTAAATGCCAATGTAAGCCCGCTTCAGTGCTACGCTTATATTTACCTAAGTGTAATTCGATGCCTTGTGAGCCTTGGTTCACCGTATAAAAGCCACTGGCCAACCATAAACCTGCTGCAACGACACCTAATAAGGCGATCATGCCAAAGCTTACGCCTGAACTGCTGCCATCCTTGTTATCACTACCGCCACCCGAGCCGCCTTTGCGACCGCCAAGCGATAAGCCGATTTTGTCTTTGATATCTTTAATAACTTTATCAAGATCCGGTGGACCTTGTTGGTTGTTGCGTTGTCCCCAAGGGTCTTTCGAACCTTGTGAGCCTTTATCGCCACCAGAGCCTGGTTGATTCCAAGGCATAGTAATCCTCTGTAAACGGTTTATATAAAAGTGAATTCTATCATGCGACCCAGACAAAATGGCCTAGAGAATAGAATATTATTGCTTTATTCAATATAGGTTTTCTTTGGGAATTCTCAAGGCTTATGGGGCATATATTCCACTGTTTTTGTGAGGCGCGAAGTGGTGTGGCAATCCAAAGACGACACTCGAGGGCGACACTTCGCCAAGATCAGAGATTCGCCAAGATCGAAGGCTCGTGAGGATAATCGTGCTTCGTGACGGGATTGCTTCGCATGCGCTCGCAAAGGCGCGGTGGTTTTTGGTGATGCATCTATAAAGCAAACCTCTCTGTCATTGCGAGGCGCGAAGCAACGTGGCAATCCAAGGGCGACACTCGAGGGCGATATTTCGCCAAGATCAGAGATTGCCAAGGTCGAAGGCTCGTGAGGAGAATCATGCTTCGTGATGGGATTGCTTCGCTTGCGCTCGCAAAGACGTGGTGGTTTTTGGTGATGCTGCTCTATAAATTAAACGCTTCTGTCTTTGCGAGGCGCGAAGCAACGCGGCAATCCAAGGGAACACTCGAGGGCGACACTTCGCCAAGATCAGGGATTAGCCAAGGTCGAAGACCCTTAACCATTATGATGCCTCTTAACGAATCGCCGACCTTAGCCAAACCCTACAGCATTTTTTTAACCTTCATTACTTCGCGCATTTTTTCGGGGTCTTTTATACCCGGTGCGGATTCAATGCCACTGTTCACATCTAAATGTTCGATGCCTGTTTGCTCTATGGCAGACTGAACATTATCAGGCGACAAACCGCCCGCCAAGATTAACTCGGGCAAATGCTGGTTTTGTTCTGCGTTCCTTATGAGCGACCAATCAAAGGTGCTGCCGGTGCCACCGACAAGGTTTTTATCAAACGTATCTAATAAAATACCGCGCGCACCTGCATATTGCTCACGAAAAGCAGTTAAATCAGTACTCACCTGCATACGCACCGCTTTTAAATACGGTAGATTAAATTGCGCACAGAACTCAGGTGATTCATCACCATGAAACTGCAGCATATTGATCGGCACATTGGCCAACAAGGTTTCAATGGCCTGTACGTCTG
>JAZGFQ010000235.1:0-7611 GCA_036479635.1 Arenicellales bacterium | reverse complement strand
GCGTCTTTATTTTGATGTGAGTAGGTAAAAGGGCTTAGCTCACCTTGCGGTAATTTTTGGAAATCGCTCAGCCAATTTACGATGCAATCTTGATCGTCTAAATCATCGTGGCCGAAATAAATTTCAGTGCGGTTGCACGTTGAGAGAATCGTAGCTTCTTTAATTTGAGGATGCTGGGTGAGATCTAGCACCGCATCTTGTACGCGGTCGTCAGCAATCACTGCCCGTTCGCGCATTTGCACGGGCGCAGTGGTGTGATTGATGCCGAAGGCGGTAATTTTCATGAAAGTGACATTATGCGCGAATCAGCGCGTGCTTAAGAAACAATATTAATGTTAGCACTTGATTATATACAATAAGGTGGGGGTTGACCTTATTCTAGGCATAAAAAAAGGAAGGCGGTAAACCGCCTTCCTTGAGTACTTATTTTAAAGGCTGGCTTTAAAGTTGTACTTCATACGCTAAACCAAAAGCGTTTTGGTCCATCTGGATGCTTGGTAAGCCACCTGGCGCACCCGCTTGCTTTTGCTCGTTGTTAGGAATACGCGCATAGTAGCCGTGCAATTTACCGTTGCCCATGTTTTTGGTAAAACCAATGGTATAGTGCTTCTCAGTAGTGGCAGGCGCAAGAATGTTATTACCTGCTTTTGCATCAGGAATCGGAGACTCGCCGAAGTTATAACCAAAACGAAGCGTGGTATCACTGTTCATTTGCATTTCAGCACCGATTTTATAAACCGTTTGATCTTCCCAGCCGAACTGAGTTGCAATGACGTCAATATCACTCCACGGAATGCTTGCTACGTCAGCATGCACTTTCCATTGGTCATTAATTTTATGAGAAATGCCGACGGTGGTGATGCTTGGAATAGTCAATTGTGCATTTAAGCCAGCTGCTTTAGTCGGGCCAAATAAATACATATTGTGCTTTTCAAACTCATCCATATCAATTTTAGACTGGAAATCGATGCCGATAGTTGTGCCTTCAGCCACATCAATCGCAACGCCAATTTCAATGCCTAAGCCTGTGGCCGTATCTTTTTCATTTCTAGGTAAAGGCGGCTGACCTGGGCCAGTGGACTCTAAAATTTCATAACCAATTAATAATGCACCACCGATTGAAACGTTCTCGGTGACATTGGCAGAAATGGTTGGGGCGATAATCACGCCAGATAAATCAATGCCGACAGGCACGCCGAATAATTGTGCTGGATAAGTGGTGTTCATGCCGCCGAGAGCTGAAACAGTCACACCTGCAACCAAGCCGTCGCCTACATTCGTAAACCAATGGCCGCCTGGAATAGGAAACCAAGATTTATCACTTTCAACATAACCACGACCAACATTGGCAGAACGGTTAGGGTTGAAAGCAGACAGTTGAACACTCCAACCTGCGCCTACGCGCGCTGCTAAGGCAGGGTTATCAACCGCAGACATACCTTCGCCCGCATTTGCAACGCCCGCGCCGCCCATGCCATGCGCCACAATACCGTTGCCATAAGCAAGGATACCATTGGTAGCCGATGCCGTCATTGGTAAGGCCATCACACTCGCAATTGCGGTGCTGATGGCTAATTTTTTGAAATTATTAGTCATTTTAAACTCCTTCAGGATTAAATTTTGCCCTCTATATACGTATGGGGCATCGATCAAATAAACGGTTTATATTCGCTAACACTATAGAGTGAAATTGGATACACACGCCAATACTTTAATAATGTGCGATTGCTTGGAGTCTGTCAAGCAAATGATTTATGGGGGGCATTAGTAAAATATAGGTGCGACACGGTCGTTTTATCTTATTTTGAGCATAAAAAAACCCGAAACGATGTTCGGGTTTTGAGTGTTGCTTTGCCTTTCTTGAGAAACTTACTTGCTGGCTTCCAACATGTAATCAACGGCTAATTTGATGTCATCGTCGCTGATGTTCATGAAGCCGCCTTTTGGAGGCATCACGCCACTTTCGCCCTGAAAGCCTTTAATAGCATTGGTGTAAGTGGTTTCAACGTCTTGCGCTACACGTGCTGTCCACGCGTCTTTATCACCTACTTTAGGTGCGCCTGCAACGCCTGATGCGTGACACGCTGCACAACCGCTGTTATAAACGGCTTCGCCATCTGCTAAAGCAACGCTGGTTGCCATCATTAAGCTACCCGCAACGAGTAAAGTCTTTACTGCTTTCATATTTATCTCCAAAGGTTAAATGCGATATCAGACAAAAGTAATTGCCAATATCTTACGTGAATTTTAGTGTGGCGAACTTAACGCACTCTGAATTTAAGATCTATTCAAAGTTTTTGATCAGTATATTATAAAATATTGTTATGTGCTTGATGAAAATCAATGATTATGATTTTCCCGTATGCCCAAAGCCGCCTGCACCGCGTTCCGATTCATCAAATTCTTCAACGATTTGAAAATCCGCTTGCACCACGGGCACAAACACCATTTGCGCAATGCGATCGCCGGGCGTGATGGTAAAGTTGCTGTTGCTGCGATTCCAGCAAGAAATAAACACCTGACCTTGGTAATCTGAATCAATCAGGCCGACTAAATTTCCCAGCACGATGCCGTGTTTATGCCCCATGCCTGAGCGTGGTAACAAAACTGCAGCTAAGCTAGGGTCGTTGATATAAATAGCGACACCTGAAGGAATGAGCTGAGTGTCGCCTGCTGCTAAGGTTAAAGGCGCATCAATGCAGGCGCGTAAATCTAAACCTGCTGAGCCGTCGGTGGCGTAATGCGGTAGGCCGAATTCGCCTTGAATGCGGGGGTCTAAGATTTTAAGTTGTACGTTTTTCATAGGTTTGATACTGTTCGGAAATATGGCTAAGAATAAGGTTCGCTAAGGTTGATTTATCATGTTGGCCTAAGTCGAGTTCATTATCTGTGGTGATCAATGTAACGTGATTTTGATCTGAGCCAAAGCCGATATGGGCTTGGCTCACGTCATTGGCGATGATCATGTCTAAATTTTTGGCCTCAAGTTTACCGCGTGCATACGAATTGACGTTTTCGGTTTCAGCGGCAAAGCCCACGGTAAACGGGCGGCGTGTTTTCAATGCGGCCACACTGGCGACAATATCAGGGTTTTTCACTAAAGTTAGGGTGATTTCATCAGCAGATTTCTTTATTTTCTGAGTTTGAGCACTTACGGGGCGGTAATCTGCAACCGCGGCGACACTGATGAATATATCGGTTTGATGGGTGTTGATTTGCTGATGAACCGCCTCGAACAATTCTAGCGCAGATTGAATATTAAGCGTGCTAACGCGCGGCGGTTCGTTCAAGCAAACAGGGCCTGATATCAATGTGACGTTCGCGCCTAGTTCAGTGGCCGCTTGCGCTAAGGCATAGCCCATTTTCCCTGAGCTATGATTGCTGATGCCGCGCACAGGGTCGATGGCTTCCCAGGTTGGGCCGGCAGTGATGAGAATAGAGGTGTTTTTCAGCACGAAAGCGTTTTATTTTCTGAAATGGCTTTGATGATATCTTCAGGTTCTGTCATTCTGCCCGCACCGGTTTCACCGCACGCTTGCTCGCCGCTTTCTGGGCCAATTAATTGCACGTCACGATCAAGCAAGCGTGCGATGTTTTTTTGCGTCGCGACGTGTTGCCACATTTGTAGATTCATGGCGGGCGCAAGCATGATGGGCGCAGTGCTGGCCAAACACAGTGTGGTGAGTAAATCACTGGCGAGGCCGTTGGCGAGTTGCGCAATACAATGTGCGGTGGCAGGCGCAATTAGAATTAAACCGGCCCAGCGCGCCAGTTCGATATGGCCCATGGCCGATTCTGCGGCTTCATCGAATAAATCATCTCGAACGGGGTTGCCTGAGACAGCTTGCAGCGATAAAGCGCTCACAAATTCATGCGCGCTATACGTCATTACAATTTGCACTTCGTGGCCAGCCTTAATGAGCTTGCGCGTTAAGTCTGGGGTTTTATAGGCTGCAATGCCGCCGGTGATACCAAGAATAATATTCATAAGCGAAGTCTATGCCATGCCAGTGCGAAACTCCAACTCAATGCGGCCAGAATGCAAGATTTCACCTGATATCGGGTATAATTAGCAAAGACTAATATTAAAGAGATAAAAAATGACAGCGGACGACATGAAAAAAGCAGCAGCTGAGGCGGCATTGGATTATATCAATAGCGGTGATATCGTAGGTGTGGGCACGGGCTCAACCGCCAACCACTTCATCGAAGCGCTGGCCGGCATCAAAGCTAAGATTGCAGGCGCGGTGGCGAGCAGTGAGTTCAGCGCAAAATTATTACGCAGCCACGGCATCGAGGTGATGGAATTGAATGATGTTGGCGATTTACCTGTTTATGTGGACGGCGCAGATGAAGCAACTAAGCACGGCTATATGATTAAAGGTGGTGGCGGCGCATTGACGCGCGAGAAAATTGTGGCGCAGGCCAGCGAGAAATTTATTTGCATTGCAGATGATTCTAAATTGGTGGATGTTCTAGGCGAGTTTGCTTTGCCGGTTGAAGTCATTCCCATGGCACGCTCATTGGTGGCACGTTATATCGTTGATCTAGGCGGACAGCCTGAATATCGCGTCGGGTTTACCACCGATAACGGCAACATTATCTTAGACGTGCATAATATGCAGATCGTCAATCCCAAAGAATTGGAAACCCAAATGAATCAAATGCCAGGTGTGGTCACCAATGGCTTATTTGCGCATCGTGGTGCGGATGTGATGCTGTTTGGTGGTGAGAATGGCGTACAAAAACTTGAGGCTTAGGGCCTGGTTATTGTGGTAATCTAAATAGATCAATTACTTATATATCACACCATGATACTCACTAACACTGAAACCCTGCCAGGGAAAACCATCAACCAATGTTTGGGGGTGGTTTCGGGCAGCACCGTGCGTGCCAAACATTTTGGCCGTGATTTTTTATCAGGCTTAAAGAATATTGTTGGCGGTGAATTACAGGCGTATACTGAATTACTTGGAGAATCACGAGACCAAGCGACGCAAAGAATGATTGATCAGGCTACGCAGCTCGGCGCAGATGCGGTGGTGAATGTGCGCTTTTCAACGTCTTCGATTGCCGCAGGCGCATCTGAGATTTACGTTTACGGTACGGCCGTCACGCTAGATTGATATGTTTGATATTTACCTCATTACAGGCTTATTATTTCTAGGCTATGTGTTTGGCAAGCATAACGAACGTAAGCATTACCGTTCTATCCATCAGCGTGAACAGCTGTTAATTCGTTTTCCAACCACGAACAGCAAAACCACCTTAGGCGATGAAACCACTGTTATCAATCAAAAGTTGGTCACGGGTAGCGTGGTGATTTCAGTCGATTATTTTAAGCGGCTGCTCGCAGGCTTAAGAAATATCTTTGGTGGTTCGGTGCAGGCGTATGAAACCTTGGTCGATCGTGCGCGGCGCGAAGCAGTTTTGCGCATGAAGGAAAGTTGTACGGATGCAGATGAATTGATTAATTTACGCATTGAAACGTCCTCAATTTCCAAGGGCAGAGGCAATGCGATTGGTTCGGTGGAAGTGCTGGCGTATGCCACGGCGCTATATCGATAACCTAGCCTTATTTATTGAAGATGTCTGATGGTTGAGTATAAAGCGGGCTTGCCTGAACACAACGATAACGTCAGCCATGAATCGCCCGTAAAAGAATTCCTAAGCTTGCTGGTGGGCGTGTTCGCACTGATTTTTGTGGTGTATTGGGCGCTGGGCTGGGCGATTGATATGGCAGCGAATCGCTTATCTTATGAGCAAGAAGCGAAACTGTTTAACAAAATCCCTGTTGATTGGGGCGAGCTTTTAGGGGATGAAGCACCTAAAAAAGATGCACGGCTACAAGCCTTGGTCGATCAATTACAAAAATGTTCTGTTTTAACGCCCCCCATAACAGTCTCTACTATTTCAAAACAAGCACCCAATGCGGTGGCGTTACCTGGCAGCCAAATGCTGATTTTCGAAGGCTTGTTAAAAGAGGTTGATTCAGAAAACGGCTTGGCGTTTGTATTGGCGCATGAGCTAGGGCATTTTATCAACCGTGACCACCTAAAAGGCTTAGGCCGAGGCTTGGTTTTGGTGAGTATTTCGTCGGTGCTCACAGGGCCGAATTCGAGCATTTCACGCTTGCTCACCCCCAGTATTCAATTAAACACCGCTAAATTCTCACAAGGCCGAGAATCTGCTGCCGATACCACCGCCTTAGAGATTTTGAACTGCCATTATGGGCATGTTTCAGGTGCAACAGAATTTTTTAAATCATTGAGAAGCATGGACGAACAAGGTTCAAAGTTCAGCCATTATTTTGCGTCCCACCCAGAAATGGAAACTAGGATTGATGATATTTCAAACTGGGCATCTACGCATAACGCTATAAAAGGTGAACTTAAGGCTTGGTGAACATCAAACAATAGCATTGAGTAATGTTTGTAATAGCCTTGTTTTTCGGGCAAGATCATCAACCTTTTTTATATTTAAGATTCATGCGTAGCTTGTTCCTTAGCTTAATTATCTTTGCAATGACGGCCTCTGTTCAAGCGGCGGAAGATGAAGCATATTTTCATAACCTTATACGTGATGCGTTGAGTTTTGGCACGGTTCTTAATAATTTAGGCTCTAGCCTGAATAAAACGTATGATTTCGCTCAACAGAATCGACCCGTTAGTCGGTTGCCTTTATTGTCAGTGAAAGCATCGTTGCAAAGTTCTGCCGCGTCTGTTGCCGTAGGCTGCAATTTTGAGCATAGCGATACGCTTGATGTAGGTGAAAATATTTTTGTAGGAACGGGCACAAACTGGACAATCGAAAAAGCGATCAATGCTTGGGCAAATGAAGCACGATATTTGAATTACCCTGAAAACGCTCAGACGGTAAGTTGTCAGAAGGAAGGTGGGGGAGCCTGTACAACGTCAAAAGAACAAATAGGGCATTACACGCAAATGGTTTGGCAGGAGACGACGCATGTAGGTTGTGGGCTTCAGATATGCAATCAAATCACAGATGATAATGGCGTATTTTATAGTGTTGAATCGACCATCGTTTTTTGTCATTATAGCGCGCAAGGAAACTATGTTAATGGTGCAGGTAAAATATTGGCGCCCTATATAGGTATGGGAGAACAGCCAGCGGTGACTAATCCACCCACCACCCCAACAGGCCGCCTAAACCTTGTGCCTATATTATTATTGCTTCTAACTGATTAATTATCATGAACCAGCTTTGGCGAGCCTTTCGCCAACCAGCGGATACTCAGTTTATCAGCGATACTTTATTGCCCTTGCTGAGCGTGACTGAAATTGCACGGCTGAAAAAATTCAAACATGTCGCATTGCGCGATCAATATTTGTTCAGCCGCGCGCTAATTCGAACGGCACTGTCACATCATTATCAATTGCCGTTCTCACACTGGGTCTTGTCTGAAAAAGAAAAAGCAGCGCCTTGTGTGGATAACCTGCCCCAAGCGCCATTAAAGATTAGTTTGAGCCATAGTAAAGACTGCGTTCTAGTTGGGATTAGTGAGCACGCGTTGGGCGTGGATGTTGAGAAAATAGCGATACGGGATAATCTTTCGGCCATTGCAAAAAAAGTGTATACACCCGCACAACA
>JAZGFQ010000234.1:0-16535 GCA_036479635.1 Arenicellales bacterium | reverse complement strand
CAAGGCCTTAAAATTTATCACCCTACCATGTTAGAAGTGAACTCATGAAACTCCCTAGAAATACCGCCTTAGAAGATGTTGTTGAGCTAATCGAGGCTGAATTAGTAACGCACGATTTGTTCTTCGGTCACAGCACTAGCAATGCCTTTGAAGAAGCCGCGTGGATGGGCTTATATGTGACTGAGCAAGATATGGCGCTAGAAGTGTTTGATTGGGAAACTACCCCTTCTGAAGAACAGATTATTCAGCTAGAAAGCTTGGTAAAAAAACGCATTGAAACGCAATTACCTTTTGCTTATTTAATTCAAGAGGCGTGGTTTTGTGGCCTGCGCTTTTATGTGGATGAGCGCGCGATTGTACCGCGCTCTTATTTTGGCGAGTGGATTCCTGATCAATTTGCACCTTGGATAGATGCCAGCAAAGTTAAGCGTGCTTTAGATTTATGCACGGGCAGTGGTTGTATTGCGATTGCTTTAGCCGATGCCTTTCCTGAGGCACAAATTGATGCCACTGAATTATCCGAAAATGCGCTTGCGGTGGCAGCCATAAATGTTGAACGACATAACTTGCAAGATCGCGTGAAGTTATACCAAGGCGATTTGTTTGCTGACGTGCAAGGTACGTATGATTTAATTTGCTCCAACCCACCTTATATTTCAAACCCACGCATGGACCACTTGCCTGCGGAATATTTACATGAGCCTGATATGGCTTTTCGTGGTGGCGATGAAGGCTTGGATTTAGTTGATGTGATTCTGCGCCGTGCTAGCAGCTATTTAAATGATGGCGGCTCATTAGTGGTGGAAGTAGGTACCTCAGCTTTAGCCTTAGAAGCGAAATATCCTGAGCTAGATTTCATGTGGCTCAGCACAGAAGATGAAGCCACAGCCCTATTTTTATTAGAAAAAGGCCAGCTGCAAATGGCGTTTCCTGCGTCTCTGGTTTAAACTTCTGCCTTACCACTAGGCATAAAAAACCCGAACCTAAAGTTCGGGCTTTCGGTTATTAAAGCAATGAAGCTTTAAACAATCCGTGGATTAAACACTGGCTCTACTACGGCAAAGCTTGGATGGTCTGTTACTACGCGCACGTTATCCGCAAAAGTCTTCTGAAACTTCTTCAAAAACTGACCAGATTGTGAGGCACGTGCTGCCTTCGCATTGGTTTTATCTAAGTGTAGCGTCACCACTTGGCCTGGCTTTAAGCGCAGTGGGCCACTGCTCATCACGGCATCAAAATCGACATCACCTAGGTGCGTTGAGATTTTGCTCGGCGCAATTTCAGTTACGGTGGTAACCGTGCTAGATTGGTTTTTGATTTCAACTTTTATATCATCCGCCGCCCAGCTGTGCGAGACTTCTAGCACTAATTGGTCTTGTGCACCTTGCACTGCGCTACTGGTTGAATCAACGGGGCCAGCAAACTTATTTGCGGCCAAGGCGATACCACCGAAGCTTACGGTTGCTGCGCCAACACTGGCCGCTGTCATAGATCTAAGGGTCTTACGTTTTGCTCTGTCAATCACTATGGATTTCCTCTTGGTTTAAAGATAGGCCCTTTGTACAGGTTTAAACTGAATGACTGCTTAACTTTTGTTTTAGAAATAAGTTATAGTCAATGATATCAATTACATACCTAACATTACAAAATGGACAGAATTGACTTATTTGAAAATCTTTGGCAAGCGTACACAAAGATCACACCCCAAGCAGCTGAGATTCATAGCCTGTTTTTAGCGCAAGGTGAGCAGATCGTGAATGATCATGTGGCGTTTAGAACCTTCCAACATTCAGCGATTAATGTGGAAGCATTAGCGCAACATTTCCTACGTCTGGGGTATCGTGAGTTTGATCAATATGATTTTCCAACCAAGAAGTTAAGCGCAAGGGCGTTTATTCATGATGATGCGGATGCACCAAAGGTGTTCATCAGCGAGCTGCGCAGTGATGAATTATCTGAGACCGCTCAAGGTATTATTGCAGGACTATGTGAACAAATTGACAGCCAAGCAGCTGCGCGCGAAGCTGTGTTGTGGTCAGGTAGATTATGGCAGCCAATTGCGTATGAAGGTTACACCGCCTTACTCGCTGAGAGTGAATATGCTGCATGGCTCGCCGTGCATGGTATTTGTGCGAACCATTTCACGGTTAATGTGAACCGTCTAAAGTATTCAGCTGAACTTGCTACAGTGATTGCCACGATTAAACAAGCTGGATACGCATTGAATACGTCAGGCGGAGAGATAAAAGGCGAACCCAGTGATTATTTAATTCAAGCATCTACCTTGGCAGATCAAAAAAGTATGTTGTTCGAAGGGGGTGAGCAACATACGGTGCCGAGTTGTTATTATGAATTTGCGCAGCGTTTTGAATTACCTAATGGCGAGATGTATCAAGGTTTTGTGGCGGCGAATGCGGACAAGATTTTTGAATCGACGGACATCAGAAGCTAAATAAAATCAAATTCGAATATGATTAAAGCGTTCAAAAACTGGCAGGAGAAAGCCCATGATTTTTATCAAGGCGGCCAGTTTAGTCAGCGTGAAATCGGCGTAAAGCGCCATCAAGAAATTTGTGTTGCTTCACTTAAGCAGATATTAGACAGCCTAACGTGGCATCTTATTTTCATCCCTTTGATCATACTACTGTATGCTTTTTTTCTTTTGGGCTATGTCGATACTTTGAAAGTAACGCTTTGGTATTTGGCGGTACTTTTAAGCATGTTGCCCACTATTTTAATCGCTTACCGATATCATCAATCAACTCTTGATGCTAAGCCATTTTCTGCGCAGTCTTTTATCAAAATAGAAAAAACACTGGTTATATCAGGTGGTATCAGTGCCTTTTTAATGGGAATGAGTAGCTGGCTGTTTTACGAAAACTTGCCACAAAGCACAGTGCTTTTTTTAATTGTTCTGTTGTCTTTAGGCCCTGCGGTGACCGCTGTTTCTTTTGCGGGTAGGTTACGTTTATGGTTCAGTATTACGTTGGGCTTAATGGTGCCGATGATCAGTTATGTGTTCTTTCGCTGGACGGCTCAAGAGATCGTGCCCAGTGGTTTGTTTTCTTTTTGGTTGCTGGCGTATGTCGTGTATACCGCCTTTAGTGCCTATAAACAGCACACCTTCATCAAAGAAAACCTTTATTTGAAATTTCAACTAGAAGAAGCGGTTAAATCAAGGACACAGTACCTTGCGATTGCAAGCCATGATTTACGCCAACCCATGCACGCAATGGGTTTATTTATATCCGCCTTGCAGCCGCATGTTAAGCAAGCAGGCAATAGAGCTTTTGGTAAATTAAATGAATCTGTTTTGGCCTTGCGCACCTTGTTTGATAGCTTGCTAGATATCTCTCGCTTAGATGCAGATATCATTGAACCAAATCTTCAGGCGATTAAATGGCAGCCGTTTATTGAGAAAATCATCTCAGGATTTAAACCCGCAGCTGAGCAAAAAGGTTTAAGCATTCAGCTTCATAGTGAGGCCTTCAACATTCATAGTGACCCTGTTTTATTAGAAAGAGTCCTGCGTAATTTAATCTCAAATGCAATTCGCTTTTCTTCAAAGAGTGAGGCTGATAAAGGTGAGATACGGATCCATTGTCAGCTTGAAGATAAACGCGTCATCATCAATATTGAAGATCAAGGCTGCGGTGTTCCTGCGAATGAAATAGAAGATATTTTTTCAGAATATTATCAACTAGAAAACAGTGAAAGAGATCGCAGCAAAGGTTTAGGCTTAGGTTTGGCCATTGTAAAACGTATCTGTCATTTATTAGACGTTCCCTTGAAACTGCGCTCGGAGGAAGGGGTGGGGTCTATTTTCAGTTTAACGTTACCCTTATTTAAAGGCCAGTTTTATTCGCCCGTTGCCGTTACACCTAGCTGGGATTTAAGCGAGCGCTTAATTTTGGTGGTGGATGATGAACAAGCTGTGCTCGAAGGCATGAGGCAGTTGCTGGCATTATGGGGTTGCAAAACGTTGTTAGCGCAATCGGCTGAAGAAATGCAGGCGCTGCTAGTGAATGCACAAACACCCGATATCATTATTGCAGATTATCGCCTGCGAGACGGTAAAACAGGCGCACAAGCGATTGCCTTAATTCGCCAGAGGTTTCCTGATCACACTATTCCGGGGATATTAATCACAGGAGATACTGCACCAGAACGCTTGATTGAAGCCAAAGAAAGTGGCTTATGGCTGCTACATAAGCCCATCGCACCCGCGCAATTACGTTCAGCAATTTATCAAGCGACTACAACTTTTGTTTGATTGCATGAAACAGATAATGCTCGCACACTCTTTGAATGACCATGCCCCCCATCAATCATCTCGAGGATGCCGCGATTAAACTACCGCGCATATTATTGGTGGATGATCATCGTATGTTTTTAGATGGTCTGCAGCTCGTGTTAGAAAGGATCAGTGAAAAAGTAGTGTCGATGATCAGCGTGCGCGAAGCATTGGCAAGCTTAGAAGCCGGCGCTCAATTTGATATTATTTTGACCGATCTCCACATGCCGGGTTTAGATGGCTATTCTTTTATTCAAGCATTACAAGAACGCCAGATTTTTACGCCCGTGATGATTGTTTCTGCTGCGGATGATGCAGCCACCATTAGCCGTGCCATGGCACAAGGCGCGCAGGCCTATCTGCCTAAAAGTGCCAGCGCTGAGCGTATTATTGAAGGCATCCAGCGTGTGATGTTGGGTGAGGTTTATATTGCGCCTGAACTGCCCTTAGAGCTGGGAGCGCAGGTTAAAAATAAAACGGATGAAGTCTTCATTAGCCCACGACAAAAAGCAGTGTTAAGTTTGGTCGCAAACGGTTATAGCAATAAAGATGTTTCAATGACCTTAAACATCACCGAAGCCACGGTTAAGTCACACTTAAATTCCATCTTTAAAATTCTCGCTGTTCAGAATCGCACTGCCTGTGTGAAGCGAGCGAATGAGTTGAATATTTTATAAATACGAAGCAGTACGCGCTCCAACTTTAGTTGGATTATAATTTATAAGAAGTTCTAATAAACTGGATCTAAGCTGAAGGTTAGTATTTGGTGGATATGACGAGACGAGAAAGATAATGAAAAAAAGTAAATCAGTTCTAACAGCCCTGATCTCAGGATTGATAAGCATCGTCTTTTGCACAGTTGCGTTTTCTCAAACGAAAAGTATTATCGATCAACCTAAGTTCGCATCTTATGGTGAGAACTTTTGGGGAACGTCAGAAAGTGAGCATTCAGAGCTTACATTTAGAAAAACCATTATAAATATTAATGAAACAGGGAAAGCGTTAGGCGATTTTATTGGTGTGGATGCAAAGACGACCTATGCTGAAGAAAAAGGGGGAACTCAGTTTATTTGCCCAGAAGGCGCTTTTCCCAGTGCATTTGATGGTACAGATAATTGCTATAGTTGCCCAGTGGGCTATACGCAAGACCCATTGTTCCCCGCGGATGATGAGCGTGTTTGCTTTAAACTTGATAATTTCACCAGCGCAGATAAAGCGGGCAGCGCACAATTTGTTTGTCCAGCGGGGCAATTCCCCGATTTATTATTGCGGAATTGCTATTCTTGCCCTTCTGGAACGACACATGACCCATTCATTCCTGTTGAGCTACCAGGCGCGTGCAAAGCTAATTCAACTGCAGCGAAACAAAGTGGTCGTGCATTTGCGTGTGATTCAGGTCATTTCCTTAATGCTAGTTTAACAGCTTGTTATAACTGTGACTCGGGGTACAAGCACAATCCTGCTTTACTTGTGGATATAGACGGTGTTTGCTGGGATTCTTATGAAGATCGAGATTGTGGGACGGTTTGGGGTGTGCGGGTCTGTACTCCTTATTACCCAGTATTTGATTATGAAAAGGCAAATAAACGCTATAACTTAGGGTGTTCTAGCGGTGATTTTAGTGGCGGCATAGAAGACCCTAATGGTTGTTATAGTTGCCCATCAGGTACATCACATAACCCACTGCTTTCCATTAATACACCAGGTGTCTGTTTTGTGAATGCGGCGGCAAAGCAAGAAGATTCAACCACTTTTATTTGTAATGTTGATGAATTTCTTGATTTTGAAACAGGGGCGTGTTTCAGTTGTCCAACGGGTTATTCTCATAATCCTGCATTACCCGCCTCTGTGCCTGGCGTGTGTTATGAAGCGAATTATTCCAAAGCAGGCCAAGATGGTACTTTAGGGCTAATTTGCCCTGTCGGTCAGTTTTTAGATGTTGTTACGGGGAAATGTTATTCTTGTCCAGACGATTACGATTGGAACCCTTTAGTTCCAGTAGATGAAAATGGCTCATGTGTTAATTGGTCATCATTAGATCTAGATGCTGAAAACCCTGCATTTGAAGTTGGTTTTAAAATCAACGCTGATATAAAGAAAATAAGAGGCATTAAGGGCGGCATGACAACCGACCCAGGCAGTATTGATATAAATTTTGAGCCGAGGGTTCAAATTGATATCTTGCCGAAAAGCTCTGATGACGGCAATGAGCACTATGTCATCCAAATGACGCAGTCTATTCAGGATGAAGATTTTACGATGTCGACGATTTGGCCGCGCGTTGATATGACTTATGATCCTTTTTATGATGAAGATTATTTGGTCACAGGAGAGTACCGAGGACTTAAATTTAATTTCGATGAATTTCGTTGGGAGCAAGTGGTTGAGTCAGGTATTACTTTATATGATTTTTCAACCAATGGAGAGATAACGATGCATGATTCTGAGCCGTTATTACATTTTGGTGTGGGCGTAAGCGGCATTGATTTACAAGTGATTGGTAAGGGGCTTGAAAATTACACGGGTGGGTTTGATCCTGGCGTTGAATTAACGCAAAATTTCTTTACGGGTAGTAGTGATGTGGTTGGAACACCAATAGTAGAATTTGGCTTGACTGGCCCAAAAATGAATACACCGCCGGAGACAACAACAGATATTCTTAATCGTGATGTTAATTTTAAAGCCTCATTTTCTGAAGATTTTGGCCTAGGTGAAAATGCTGATAATACCTATATTAAACATAGTATTACCGCGAGTGATCGCAGTGGTGCCAGAATTGCTGTGCTCGGTGGATCAGCGCAGGAAACTGATTTACTCAGGCTGGATCTTGATTTAGATGGGGTTGCATCATTATTGTTGACCGGCGGAACGACTGCGCTTGGATATAAAGCGGCTATCCCCACGCCCGTTCCACTGTTTAATTATTATTCGATATCAGCTAGTTTGATAGATGCAGATGCAGCCGCTATTTTAAGTTTTCAAGAGGCGCTTAAATTTCACCCTAACCTTGAAACAAAGTTAGAATTTTCGGTTCCAGTGTTACTGGAATCAGTGCCTGGTGCTGGTTATGAGCGGCTTAAATCGATTCGTATTTCAAGCGGTGAGACGGTAGAAATAATTCATCCAGGAGGAGACCTTACCGTCAATGCAGTCTATACACTTGATCAAAATGAATTTGAAAGCGATATTGATTTAATGCTGTTACCTTTGATTGAAGGCGAGATATTAAGTGTAGAACATAAAGTATTAGGTCTTTCTAAAGCACTTCTTCCAAAATTAACGCTTGTTAAACTAACGCAGGAAGTGGCGCCAGAGCCATTCAAAATTGCGGATGTTAATTTCCAAACGCCAGTTTTTGCTGTTTGGAGATATGAAAATAGAGTAGAACTTTTTGGCTTGAATCATGCGCAAATACAAGAAAAATATAAAGCAGAACTGGATATTGCAGAATTTTCTCTCAAGGGTTTTGCGGATGAAGCTGGCGGCAATGTCATTATTACAGGCACACATGATAAGCCTGTAGCGCGCTGTCAAGATACAGCGGTTTCTCTTGATGCATTAGGGGCGGCAAGTATAAGCCTAGCGGATATCGATAATGGTTCAAGTGATTTCAATGGAGGGGATTTGGCGAGCCTTTCTTTGAGCCAAACTGAATTTAATTGTTTGGCGTTTGGCATACAAACAGTGGATTTATTCGTGCTAGATGATGTGGGTGCAGAAGACAGTTGTTCTGCAAGTGTGACAGTGCGTGATGAGCTTGCACCAATAGGTATATTGCCAGAACGTCTGGTTCTTCAAGAAGGTACTGTTTATAATTTTGACGTTGATATCACGGATAACTGCGGAAAGGTAGCGTTTCAGTGGACATTCCCCAATGGCGGGGTGAGTAGGGCAGCTTCGCCTACACATCAGTTTTGTGTGTTGGGGGAGCATACAATAGATTTCTTTAGTGATGATGGTTTAGGAAACACTCGCTCAGAAACCATTCCCGTAAAGGTGGATAATCTTGCGCCAGTAGTAGATGCTGGTGATGAAATATTTGCCATTGAAGGCGATAATGTACAACTGCAAAAAGCTGTTTTTTCTGATTCAGGTTTGTTCGGACATCAAGCAATGATCGATTGGGGCGAGGGTAATGGATTTGAGGCAGTGACGTTAGATAACCCAACTGCGCTAGGTGAATGTCAGTTTTTGGATGATGTGAATGCAGAACATCGCTATACGCAAAATGGAGATTACACCATAGTATTGCGCATTACCGATGCGGCAGGGGCGAGTCATGAAGACTCAACGATTGCTCATATTGAAAATCAAGCACCTAAAATAACATCTATTAAAACAACGGCGAGAGATGAAGAGTTTGGTGAGCCCGCAAATTTATATCTATATTCTGGCGAGGCATTAGAATTTGATTTAGCTTTCTCAGATGTAGGCATCTACGACGCGCAGGTGCTCAGTGTAGATTGGCAAGAAGTGGGGGTTGAGCTATCTCAACTTATGATTCCTGCGACAGGTGTGGTTTCGAGTCATTATATAGATCAGCATATTTTCTATAAACCTGGGCAGTACAATATTAAATTCACCTTAGAGGATGAAGCGGGTGGAACGGCTGAAAAAATATTAGCATTAGAAGTCAAACCCTTGAGCGTTGAGATCGACTTTTTACCAACAGATGCTGATAATCTAATTGTTGAAGCCATCCATGGCCCCGTAAAATTAAGCATTTTCGCAGGCGCACATGAACTAGGTGATTACAGCGTAGAAGAGATTGAACTGGATAGCTTAAGGTTAGGCGTGGGCGAAGCCGAGGCGCTACATAAAATTTATGATCTCATCGTGGTTAAATTTACGGGTAACGTCATTACTCAATACGCAGATTTCAATGCGGATGAAAAAACAGATTTAAAAGTATGGTTCGATGCTGAAGCATCTGGTATCAGCGCACAAGATCGAGGCATCACACTTACAGGGCAGTTTGTAGATGGACGTTATTTTGAAGCGCATGATCGCGTGAATTTAGCCGCGAGCCGCGCTGAATTCGCTAAGGTGATGAACAGTATTTTGATGTTGTTGTTGGATGATTAGCGCAATTTTTAGAATTAGGCCTTAAATTAAATACCATAAAAGCATTGCGCGCTTGAAAAACACCCGATACACTTGCATCAAATGAGGGCGCACATCCAACAATTTAACGCACAGTCACACAGCCCAGAAATGGCGACTGTTCTTTTGTCAGCGCGTATTGTTAATATCACTTTGGCCTCTAGCCTTTTACTAGCGTTACTCGTTGGTCTGCTGCGCCCGCTGGCGCAATAAAACTCCCCCCTTAAATACCCGAATTTTTTATGTACCTTGGTTTAAAGGTATATATTCCTAATTGAAGTAGACCCAATACAAAAGAGTAATGCCATGAGTAGCCAATTAATTATTTTTGATACCACCTTGCGCGACGGCGAACAAAGCCCTGGCGCATCGATGACCTTAGAAGAGAAAATTCAAATCGCACGCTTACTTGAGAAAATGCGAGTGGATATTATTGAAGCGGGTTTTCCTGCTGCCAGCCCTGGCGATTTTGAAGCGGTGAATAAAATTGCCCAGCAAGTAAAAAATAGTGTGGTGTGTGGTTTAGCGCGCGCCCATCCGGGTGATATCGAACGCGCAGGCGAGGCGATTAAGCCCGCTGAGAGAGGCCGTATTCATACCTTCATTGCCACTTCACCGATCCACATGCAAACCAAGCTTCGCATGGTGCCTGATCAAGTGATTGAGCGCGCGGTTGCAGCGGTGAAACAAGCGCGCCAATATACTGATGATGTTGAATTCTCGCCAGAAGATGCAGGGCGCTCTGAGCCTGATTTCTTATGCCGAATTTTAGAAGCGGTGATTGATGCAGGTGCGAGCACCTTGAATATTCCTGATACCGTGGGCTATGCCGTACCAGCGAATTTTGGCAATTTAATTGCGGATTTGATGGAGCGTATTCCAAACTCAGATAAAGCTATTTTCTCCGTGCATTGCCATAATGATTTAGGCTTGGCCGTGGCGAATTCTTTATCTGCGGTGGTTGCAGGTGCGCGGCAAGTGGAGTGCACCATTAATGGCTTAGGCGAGCGTGCGGGCAATGCGTCATTAGAAGAAGTGGTGATGGCGGTCAAAACGCGCCCAGATGTGTTTGATTGTGATACTCGAATTGATACTACGCAATTAGTGCCCGCTAGCCGTTTGGTTTCAAGCATCACAGGCTTTCCTGTGCAGCCGAATAAAGCGATTGTCGGCATTAATGCTTTTGCACATGAAGCAGGCATTCATCAAGATGGCATCTTAAAAAACCGCGAGACCTATGAAATCATGAAGGCCGAAGATGTGGGTTGGTCGGCGAACCGCATGGTGTTGGGTAAGCACTCAGGGCGCAATGCCTTTAGTGATCGTTTGAAGGCTTTGGGCGTGAGCTTTGATACCGATGAAGACTTAAATTCAGCCTTTGTGCGCTTTAAAGAAATGGCGGATCAAAAGCATGATATTTTTGATGATGATTTATTATCGATTGCTTCAGTGGCTGCGATCGATGTGGAAGATGAGAAATTCACCTTAAGTAAAATATCAGCCACCTTAGGCACTGGCAATTTATCTGAGGCCACCGTTGAGATTGAAATAGACGGCGAGCTTAAAAGTTTGAGTGCTCAGGGGAATGGTGTGGTAGATGCCGCTTTTCAGGCGATTAAAACCATGATTGATACCGATAGCAAGCTACTTTTATATTCAGTCAACGCCATCACCACTGGCACAGATGCACAAGGTGAAGTGGGTGTTCGGCTAGAGAAAGATGGCCGCGTGGTCAACGGGCATGGCACCGATTTAGACATCGTTAAGGCTTCTGCTAAAGCGTATATCAACGCTTTGAATAAGCTCTATACAACCGTTCAAAAAGCGCACCCGCAGCTTTCCGAGGCAATTTAAGTTTAGCTAAATCATGCTTGATCGTAACGCCATCTTAAAAGAAATGGACATCACGCAGTGGGTTGAGCGTGATGCGGCGCCTGTAGCGGTTGCGCTTGAACAAAAACATGAACAAAAGATTGAATCTAAAGCGGTTATTGCTACGCCTGTGGTTAAGGCGGTTGTTGAGGCGGTTATGCCTAAACCAGAAGTTTCGATTTTGAAGGCAGTAGACGTGCATGCGCATGAAGATTTAAGCAGTTTAGCCGCGGCTGTGACGACATGCACGGGGTGCGCGTTATCGAAAGAACGTATACAAACCGTGTTTGGTATGGGGGCAGAGCAAGCTGACTGGATGTTGGTGGGTTTAGCGCCTGGCTCACATGAAGAAGCGCAAGGCAAACCCATCGCTGGGCGTGCAGGGCAGCTTTTAACACAAATGTTGCGCGCACTGCAGATGCAACGTGAGGAGGTTTACATTAGTAATGCCTTAAAATGTAAGCTGGGAAAGCAGGGTGATTCACTTGCAGATACATTGGCAAAAACATGGACAGCTTGCGCGCCGATTTTGCAAAAGCAAGTTGCATTGGTTCAGCCTAAAGTGATGTTGGTTTTGGGTGAGAAAAGCGCGCAGGCTTTATTAAATTCAACAGAAAGCTTAGAGAATTTACGCGGCAAGGTGTATTACTACGGTGCAGATAAAACGCCTTTAATTGTGACGCATCATCCTGCAGGTATTTTACGCAAGCCTGAAGATAAGGCAGAAGTTTGGGCAGATTTATTATTGGCATATCAACAAACCGCTGCGATCAAACGATGATCCTTTTATCGCCGATGTCTCAAGGCGATATTCCAAAGCTGACACGCCTAGAGGCACAAACAACCCCTTTTTCATGGACTGAAAAAATGCTCAGTGATAGCTGGGAAAATGCTGCGGCTGATTGTTTCGTAATTGAACACAAACAAAATACAGTGGGATATTTAGTGGTTCAAAGTGTGTTGGATGAATCTGAACTACTGAATATTGTGGTGTTTAAATCTTTTCAATCGCGTGGTTATGCGCAGGCAGCGTTAAAGCGTTTATGTCAGTCTTTACAAGACACCGGTAGCGTGAAGCTATTTTTAGAAGTGCGTGCCTCTAATGTTTCGGCGTTAAATTTATATCGTAAATTTACCTTTAAGCAGCAGTCGGTTCGCAAGGATTATTATCGCGCAAAAAACGATACTGAAGCAGAAGATGCGTTACTGATGTATTTAAACTTAGGAGTTTTTATAAATTCTTAGCGTTTGGCCAAGTTTTAAAACTCCGGATTGATTAAGCTGATTCCATTTTGAAATTTGCGCTACTTTAACGCCGTAACGCCGCGCGATATCCCAAAGTGTATCGCCTTGCCGAACCTTATGCGTAAGCGCTGCTTCTGAAGCTGCTTTTACCTTGGTTTTATTGGCAAGGGTATAGGACTTACCTGCATCATTAGTAACAGGGATCAGTAATATTTTTCCTGGGTGAATAACGTTAGATTTCAAATGATTGTTTTGCCGAATCGCCGCAACGGATACGCCGTGTCGGTGGGCAATCTTGCCTAAAACATCGCCACTTTTGACACGGTAATGTGCCCATTGCAAACGAGATTTTTTAGATAAGCCTGCAAGCTTTTGCTTGGCAAAACCAAGTTTCTCAACGGGTAGGTAAATGACGTGTGGCCCATCAGGCGGAGTGACATTACGCTTATAAGCACTGTTTAAAAACCGTAAGGTTTTTTGATCTACTTGTACCATTGTCGCAAACAGGTTTAGATCAATTTGTGAGCCAGCATCGACACTCGCAAAACGCGCACGCGTTTTTAGCGCGGGGAGGGTTAAGCCAAAGGTATGCGGATTTAAAATAATGTTACGAAAGGCAATTAGTTTTGGTACATAGTCTTTGGTTTCGCGGCGTAAGCGTAAATCAGAATAATGCGTTGATAAGCCTTTTCTAGTGCGCCGTTCAATCTCTCTTTCAATGGTGCGGCCACCCGCGTTATAGCCTGCTAAAGCATGAAACCAGTCACCCTCAAAACGCGTTTCGAGTTCGCCCAAAAAAGTTAGGGCCGCGCGGGTGGATTGCACTGGGTCACGGCGGCCGTCATACCACCAATCTTGTTTGAGATCGTAAATACGCCCCGTGCTGGGAATAAATTGCCACAAGCCTGAGGCTTTAGAACGTGATTTTGCATGAGTGATATATGCGCTTTCAACGGCGGGCAACAAGGCCAACTCTAAGGGCATATTTCGCTTCTCTAACTCGGCGACGATATGCGGCAAGAACCATTCAGCGCGCTTGAACATGGCATAAAAATGCGCAGGGTGGCGCGTGAAACGTTTTTCGTAATAACTTACACGTTTGTTATTGAGCGCAGGTAGGCGAAAGCCCATGCGCATCTTTTGCCATAAATCCGTTTCGATTATGGGTTTTGCTTTTACGATGGGCGCAGGCGCGGGCTGAATAACACGGCGAACTTTAACAGGGTTACTGGTGCGTTCAGTTTGGGGTGTGGTCGTATCTTGCTTGGGCGCAGTTTTGTTCTTATCTTTATCTGAAAACGAGGCACAAGCAGATAAAAAAACCAGCGATATTATTATAATTAGATGACGTAACATATTAATCAATCAGCCCATCATTACGAAACATTTGGCGTATGCCACGAATGGCCTGGCGAGTGCGGTGTTCGTTTTCAATTAAACCAAAGCGTACGGAATCATCACCATAATGCCCAAAACCAATGCCTGGGGACACCGCAACTTTTGCATCGGTGATGAGTTTCTTGCTAAATTCTAATGAACCCATTTCTAAATAAGGCTCAGGGATTTTCGCCCATGCAAACATGGTGGCTTTGGGGGAGGTGATATTCCAGCCGATGGAATGTAAGCCATCAACCAACACATCACGGCGGCTTTGATACATATCACGAATTTCACTCACACAGCTTTGGTCTTCTTCTAAGGCAGCAATGGCCGCGACTTGAATAGGGGTGAAGGTACCGTAATCTAGATAAGATTTAATGCGCGCTAAAGCGGCGACTAATTCAGGATTGCCGCACATAAATCCCACGCGCCAGCCGGGCATGTTATAGCTTTTAGATAATGAGAAAAACTCAACCGCGATGTCTTTTGCGCCTTCTACTTGCAAAATTGAAGGGGCTTGATAACCATCAAACACGATATCTGCGTAGGCTAAATCATGCACCACCCAAATATTATTTTCTTTCGCGATTTTAATCACGCGCTTGAAAAAATCTAAATCTACACATTCGGCGGTGGGGTTAGAGGGGAAATTTAACACCAGCATTTTCGGCGCTGGCATGGTTTCAACAATGGCTTTTTCTAGCTCCTCCAAGAAATTCACATCAGGCGTGCAGCGCACATGGCGAATATCCGCGCCCGCAATAACGAAGCCATAAGGATGAATGGGGTAAGAAGGGTTGGGCACTAAAATGGTGTCGCCAGGGCCAGTGGTAGCTAAGGCTAAATGTGCCAAGCCTTCTTTTGATCCGATGGTGAAAATAGCTTCGGTTTCTGGGTCAAGCGAAACATCATAACGGCGATCATACCAATCACAAATTGCTTTGCGCAGGCGCGGGATTCCTTTAGATTGAGAATAACGATGGGTGTCATCGCGCTGTGCGGTTTCAACCAGTTTATCAACGATGTGCTTAGGGGTGGGTTGATCAGGATTGCCCATGCCGAAATCGATGATGTCTTCACCGCGCTTGCGAGCGGCCATTTTCAAATCATTAACGATGTTAAAGACGTAGGGCGGCAGGCGTTTAATACGCCCAAATTCGTGTTGGTCTGGCATGAAGCAAGCTTAAAAATTATCTGCGCGCATTATAGCGAATTTTCAATCAGTTTCTAACGCCCATGTGGGCTACAATGCGACGAAATAGTTTTACAATCATATTATGACAAAGCCCATTGATGTCGCGCAAATGCGACAAAATTATGCAAATGAAGGTTTATCTCGGGCAATGCTTCCGAACTCGCCGTTTGATCTATTTGAAACTTGGCTGGCGCAGTATATGGCGCTAGAAATCTTCGAGCCGAACGCCATGGTAGTGGCCACAGCCACACCCAGCGGGGCGCCATCACAGCGCACGGTGCTGATGAAAGCCTATGATGAAAAAGGATTTGTTTTTTATACGAATTACGGCAGCCGTAAGGCAGATCAGATCAAACAAAATGATCAAGTGAGTTTGATTTTTCCATGGATCCCGTTGCACCGCCAAGTCATTATTGAAGGCACGGCCAGCCGTGTTTCAACGGCTGAATCGATGAAATATTTTTTATCACGGCCTAAGGGCAGCCAGTTGGGTGCATGGGCATCAGCGCAAAGCTCTGTCATCAGCGCACGCTCGGCTTTGGAGACTAAGCTAGAAGAGATCAAAAAAAAGTTTAAGCAAGGTGATATCAGCCTGCCAGAGTTTTGGGGCGGGTATCGCATTAAGCCGCATCGCATTGAATTCTGGCAAGGCGGCGCGAACCGTTTGCATGATCGATTTTTATATACGCTGAACGATGATGATCAGCATTGGGATATCAGCCGCCTTTCGCCATAAAGTTTAAGACGTATTGTGATTAAAAAATATCGAAGGCGTGAGCTGCCCTTCAAAGAATTCATCACCTTAATGGCGTTGGTGATGTCGCTGGCGGCGTTATCAATCGATGCGATGCTGCCTGCCTTAGCGCAGATGGGCGAGGCCTTAGGCTTAAGTGCGGCAGAGGGGAATCAAGGTGATGCACAGTTAGTGGTATCAATGTTGTTTTTAGGCATGGGTTTGGGCCAGTTGTTTTTCGGCCCTGCCTCCGATGCGGTTGGTCGCCGCCCCATGATGTTAGTTGGCCTGATTATTTTTCTGCTCGGCGCATTGGTTTCAATCTTCTCAGAGCAATTTAACACCATGTTATTCGGGCGATTCTTGCAGGGATTAGGCTTAGGCGCGCCGCGGTTAATTAGCACGGTGATGGTGCGTGATTTATACGAAGGCCGCGCGATGGCGCGGGTGATGTCGTTTATTATGTCGATTTTCATTTTAATGCCAATGATTGCGCCCATCCTCGGGCAAAGTATTCTGCACTTTTCAGGCTGGAGAATGATCTTCATCACCATCTTTGCGATTGGTGTGGTGTCGTTCTTATGGTTTTTAATTCGTCAAGATGAAACCATGTTGGCGCAAAAACGCAGGCCGTTCTCTTGGGCAAAGGCCGGCGCTGATTTAGGCATCATCTTATTTAACCCTGTGGTGATGGTTTACACCTTTATCTCAGG
>JAZGFQ010000233.1:0-2978 GCA_036479635.1 Arenicellales bacterium | reverse complement strand
CGTGAATTGCAGCTAATAGCGTGCTATTAGTCAAATTCACAACGCCAAGCAGGATTATTTTAGACGTTTTTACTCGTCGCCTGAGTTATGCTGAGGTCTCAAATATATAACTCGGCTAATTCTACCGCATTTAAGCTCTTTCTTAGCACTACTTAACGCGAAAGCGCCTGTATTTTCGCCATATAATCACCTTTCATCGCCACTTCAAATTCGGCGTTCGTTCCATAGCCCTGATCGCCAAAAACAGGCGGCCATAAGCTCTCAGGCTCCATGCATAAATAAAAGAACACTTTATCTTGCCAAGCCGCTAATGAAGTATATAAACCCTTAAACATTTGAATTTTAATGTCATCAGGGTAGGCGTATTTACCCGCCACCTTCTCAAATGGCATTTGTAAAATCTTGCTTTTAAAATCACGTTGGCGAATAGTGCGCATCACATCCTTTGTATACGTTAACGTGCCCATAGAAATCATCGCAACTTCATCTGCGCTAAATTGTACCGTCATCGTTTGCGCAATCTCATCATAAGCCTGCTCAAACCCTTGATACCAAATCATCGGGTGAAAATGAAAACCAACCAAGCGGCCTTTATCTGCAATTTTGCGCGCGCTTTGGAGACGTTCAACCAAACTGGCAGTTTGGTGCTCTTCGTTATCAATGATATCTTGTGGGTTCAGCGACCAAGTACAAATAATGTTTTCAGGGTAATCGTTTTCCAACAACCATTTTATGTTCTTTGATTTGGTTTTAAACTCTAAAATAACATTAGGGTGCTTCGCCGCAAACTCGCATAAAGCCACCAAGTTTTCATTGTGATTGCCCCACATCAAAGAATCAGACGATTGCCCTGTACCAATGTGATACAACTTGTTTTTATCCAGCTTCAAGTTACGCAACTTCTCAGCAAAACCCGCATCAAAGCGCACCTCGTTATCGTGGTAAAAAGATTGTATCGAGCAATAACTGCAATCAAAACCACAGCGCTCAACCGCATCTAAGGTGAGCAAATTACAACACCGAGTTTTTTCTGAAGCAACGGGGCAATATCCTAAGCCTAAATCTGCTTTAGGCTGAGTGACTAAATTCGGTTTTTGCGCGCGCGGTTTATCGGCTTTCTCAAAAAAAGCATAGCTTTTAGGCTGGGCTTGTAACAAAGCATACTGCGCGCGAACGTTAGCCAACAACGGCTTTTTTTGCGGCATCGATGTGGCGGTCTCAGCGGGCCAAATCTGTTCAATACTCGCTTCTTTCCACATGTGCAGGTCATTCGCAATCATGCACATTTCTCGAAGATCTTGCTGAGTAAAGCGTAACTGATGCGCCTTATCGTACAGAAAAACCTGAGCCTGCTCAGGCAATTTAGCCCACAGTGTTTGCGGGCTTATTTGCTTAAATTTTTCAGCATAATCAAATTTTTGAACGGCGGGCATTTGTACTTTATTCGCATTAAAAGAGGCGCATTATTTTAACCGATAACGCCCTATAGATCTGGCAATAAAAAAGCACCTAAATTTTCACTTAGATGCTTTAATGATAATCAAGATGATCATCTTATCTCAATGATGAGCTACACTCATAATTTCGAGCAATTTACGCAAGGAAACTAGAAAAAATCACCTGATGCGCCGCTGGCCATGATTTTCTGAATCACTTCTTTAACGCGAATCGCATCGGCTTTTAATTCAGCTGGCAACTCTGCGCCACCATAAATCATTAAATCCATATTCAGCGCGTATAAACGATACTGGTCGTCTTTGCCTTGAACCAAAGCAATTCGGCACGGTAAATAAGCGGCAAAAGCATCGGTATGTTCCACCATGCGCATTGCGGTAGCTGGGTCACAGAACTGGAATATCTTTAAGAACCGCTGCTCAACACCTGATTGTAAAGCAACCTGCTCAGATAAAGGTTGCTCGCCCACGTTCATGATATTCATGTCGTTAGCGACGATTTTCATCGCCTCTTCAGCATCTTCAGCGCTCACACCCTCTTCTAAAGGCACGATCCAAACGGTGGCATCGGCTGAGTTACCCGTTTCTTTCAGCTTTTCCCACATGGCAGAGAAAGTTGGCTTAAATTGCGGGTCAAAATGGCTCATGGTGCTGAAATCACCACCAAATTTTTGGTAGCCATACACACCTGCCACTAAAGCAGCCACACCAATTAAGGCTAATAAGTTTCTAATGAATTTCATATATTCTCCAATGATTTAAGGTCTAAAATTTGATATTTATACTTCGTTATACTCTAATGTAGGATGGTCGCTTTTAAAAGCCTTAGATTAATGGCCTTATTAATGACCACATTAATGTGCCTATGTAATACACGCAATCACGCCCCTATTTGAGCTCTAATTTGATTGATCTCATCTTTCAAGGTTTCAGCTGCCCTACCCGCCGCTTCAGCAAAATCATCGCCCTCGCTTGCATAAATAATGCCACGCGAAGAGTTGATCATCAAGCCTGTTTTATCCGCGGTTAAGCCCTGCTCTAAAACCGCTTGAAGGCCGCCACCTTGTGCGCCGACACCTGGCACTAACAATGGCATATCACCGATGATCTGTCGAATCTCACCTAATTCTTCAGGGTAGGTCGCACCCACCACCAGCATCACACTCGCACTGTTCTCTTGTGCTTGCCATGCGACGGCACTATGCGCCACATGATGCGCGATAGATTTCCCTTCGCTCTCTAAGCTTTGGAATTCAGCACTACCCGAGTTTGAAGTTCTGCATAATACCACCACCCCTTTATCAGAATATTCGAAAAAGGCTTGCAAAGTATCACCGCCCATATAAGGGTTAACCGTCACCGCATCTGCGCCATAACGCTCAAAAGCTTCAAGTGCGTACATCTGTGCCGTTGCACCGATATCGCCGCGCTTGGCGTCTAAAATAACGGGGATGTCTGGATATTCCTTTTGAATATAGGCAATGGTTTTTTCAAGCTGATCTTCTGCACCATAGGCTGCATAAT
>JAZGFQ010000232.1:0-3330 GCA_036479635.1 Arenicellales bacterium | reverse complement strand
GACTGCTTGCTGTATTAGGTTCAACGAAGCGGGTTGAAACGCATTGATGTCGATGACTTTGATCTCTGGGCGCGTCAAAACAAAACTAAGCGCTGCGTTGCCACGATTGACCGACCAACCAAAGCCAGGTTCAGTCACTTTTAATGGCACAATCGTGCTGTTCGGTGCAGCACCGAGTAAAGCCTGCGCCGTTTGATTGCCGAATAATGCGGTGCTGGTGTCATCAGGTATGAGATCATTGTTGACATAATCATAGCCTGATTCAACGCGCGGCTGCGTTAAAGCGAAATCAGAATCAACACCATAGCCAAGATACGCGATTGAAACCGCTAGCGCTGGGTGGGTGCTGAGGAAAATTGCCGTAGCGCACGCCAGTGTTTTTAACCCCAAACGCAAGGCGCACAGGTTCAAAAAACCTGTGGAAAATAAATGCGTTGAGGGAAAGTTGCCGAGCATGAATAATATTCAATCAAATGCTTAAGAAATTTAAGCGCCTGATTTTACACTGTCGGTAAACCTTATTGAGTATTTGTTGTTTAGATAAAAGTAAATAAGATTATGCGCCTATTATCATGAACATATATAAGTAATATTTACCATAAAGTGGGTTTATTATCGTTTTGGGGCTAGGTATCTACATAAGAGATTGGTTATAATCAACTTGAACAAAGAAAATACATTCAAGGCAGGCTCAATGGTGAGTGCTGTAATTAACTAAAACTTTATTTGAGAGTCAATTTAAATGACAAACATAGCGGATATCTCTGGAAGAGAGATACTGGATTCCAGGGGGAATCCAACCATCGTAGCAGATGTAAAATTATCATCAGGCATCATCGGCACCGCGTTAGTTCCTTCTGGCGCATCCACAGGCAGCCTAGAAGCCTTAGAATTACGGGACGACGACAAAAACCGATACCTTGGAAAGGGCGTTTTAAAAGCAGTTGGGCACGTTAATTCTGAAATCAAAAACCTTTTAATCGGCCATGATGTTAATGATCAGCGCGGATTAGACGAGAAAATGATCGCCCTAGACGGCACCGATTCCAAGAAAAACTTAGGCGCGAATGCCATTCTGGCGGTGTCTTTAGCTGCGGCTAAAGCGGCCGCACTTGAGAATAAAGTCGAGCTTTATCAACATCTTGCCAAGTTATATGGCAATGAAAATTTATGCATGCCCGTGCCGCAGATGAACATCATCAACGGCGGTGAGCACGCAGATAACGCCATTGATTTCCAAGAGTTCATGATTCTACCCGTCGGTGCACCTACTTTTTCAGAAGCTTTGCGTTATGGTGCTGAGATTTTCCACACCTTAAAAAGTGTGCTGCTTGAAAAAGGCATGAGCACCGGTATTGGCGATGAAGGTGGCTTTGCGCCTGAAGCCGATTCTAACGAAGCGGGCGTGACGCTCATCATGGAAGCGATTGAACGCGCTGGTTATCAAGCTGGCAAAGATATTCAACTCGGCTTAGATGTCGCCAGCACTGAATTTTACAGCGATGGCTTGTATAAACTTGGCGCAGAAGATGCCGCTTATAACTCAGCTGATTTCGTCAATTATTTAGATAATTGGGTCGATCGCTATCCTATCCTCACCATCGAAGACGGCATGGCCGAAGACGATTGGCAAGGCTGGGCAGATTTAACCGAGAAATTAGGTAAGAAAATTCAGCTCACGGGTGATGACTTATTCGTCACCAATCCTGCTATTTTAAAGAAAGGCATTGAGCTGGGCGTAGGTAATTCGATTTTGATTAAATTTAATCAAATCGGCACGCTCACTGAAACTTTAGATGCCATTCGCATGGCGCATGACGCTGGCTATTGTGCCACTATCTCGCATCGCTCAGGCGAAACCGAAGACACCACCATCGCAGATTTAGCCGTGGCCACGGGCGCAGGGCAAATTAAAACGGGCTCATTATGCCGTTCAGAGCGTGTGGCAAAATATAACCGCTTGCTGCATATCGAACAGTTAGCAGGCTTTACATACCCTGGAATGGATGCTTTTAGCAATTTAAGCTAGAATATAAGTGTATTTCAAATAGCGGCCTCACTTTATAAATGCAATTCATACAGCATAAAACCTTAAACCAAGCTTTATTGGCAATGTTTTTATTGCTGCAATTTGCTTTATGGACGGGTAATAAAAATGTATTTGATTTATATCATCTTAGCAATAACGTAAAAGCGACCACGCAAGAAATTGAGCGGCTCACTGAGCGTAATGATCAATTTTTAGCTGAGGTCTTAGATCTTAAAAACGGCGGCGTAGCGGTTGAAACCTTAGCGCGACAAGAGCTAGGTTTCATTAAGCAGGGTGAGACTTTTTATCAGGTGATTACGACGCAATAGTGTTTGTGTTGATTGATTTCAAAAAAGGGCGGATAAATACTTCCATCTAGTTACCGATATGGTTAGAATCGCGTCCGCTTTTGAAGGAATAAAAGTATTGTTGAGAAGCTGAAAATGGAATTTTCAGTTAGTAAGTGAAAGTAAGGAGTGTCTGTTATAAGACGTGTAGCCAGGTAGCTCAGTCGGTAGAGCAGGGGACTGAAAATCCCCGTGTCGACGGTTCGATTCCGCCCCTGGCCACCATTTTCGTCATCCCACGAAATTTCGTGAAATCCCAGCGCTTAGTAAACAAACGTTTTCAAGTTGTTGCACTTGATGGTTGAATCCTAGCTTTTAACGTCTAGCAGAATAGATGAGATTCTGAAGAATAAAGGGGGCTATATTGGGAGCTACTTGGTTAGCTCTGTTTGGGCGGTCCAATCCGTCGTGATACGGCCATATCGTTTGCTTGCATCATCTTGTGCCTCAGCCATTGCCTGCAACTATATTGCTTAAACGAGACATTGGCACGTGCTTAAAACAGATTACATATCGGGTTCATCAATGGTTAGCAAACTAGCATTACCACCTGTCGCGGTGATATCAGTGCTCACTACGCGTTCTACCGAAAAACGAGGTAAATAATAAGGGCCGCCAGCTTTTGGCCCTGTGCCAGATAACCCTTCGCCGCCGAAAGGTTGTACGCCCACCACCGCACCAATCACGTTTCGATTAACATAAATATTACCTACTTGCGCACGGCTGCAAACCAGTTCAATCGTTGTGTTAATGCGGCTATGTACGCCTAGTGTTAGGCCATGGCCACTATGGTTGATGGCATCAATCACCTTAATCAGTTCGCTAGCTTTATAGCGTGCTACATGCAGAATTGGCCCAAATATTTCTTTTTCTAGGGCTTCAATGCCGCTTATTTCTAACATGGCTGGGGCGAAATAATTCCCTGCACCAAGGGGGTGTGGTGAGCGAGCGATT
>JAZGFQ010000231.1:0-4248 GCA_036479635.1 Arenicellales bacterium | reverse complement strand
TTGACCGCAGAGTAAACATAGGCTAATTAAACAACGCACATTATCAGTGCCATGAATATGTTGTGATGCGCCCATGCCCCAGAAGATAATCGCATTCTTAGCTTGCGCATAAATGCGCGCCACTGCGCGAATATTTTCTGCGGAAACACCACAAATCTTAGACATCTTTTCAGGGCTTAACTCAGCTACATTTTGTTTAATACGCTCGTAGTCTTCCGTGCGTGATTGAATGAACTCTTCGTCTATTAAGTCTTCGTCAATCACTACATGCAGCAGCGCATTCAATAAGGCAACATCTGAATCAGGCTTAAACTGTAGGAAATAATCTGCGTGTTCGGCAATGTCTGTTCGCCGAGGGTCGATAACGATCAAGGTTTTGCCCGCGCGTTTAGCCTGTTTAATGAACGTGGCAGCGACGGGGTGATTAGAAGTGGTGTTAGAGCCTATGATGAAAATAACATCAGAATGTTTAATATCTTCAACTTGATTCGAGACCGCGCCCGAACCAATACCTTCAAGCAAAGCCGCCACGCTAGAGGCATGACAAAGGCGCGTACAATGATCAATATTATTATTACCGAAACCCACACGCACCAATTTCTGAAATAAATAAGCTTCTTCATTACTGCCTTTGGCCGAACCAAAGCCTGCCAAAGATTGCGCGCCTTCATCATCGCGTAATTCACGCAAACCTTCTGCCGCAAAAGACAATGCCTCTTCCCAGCTGGCCTGCCTAAACATTTTAAGTGGATTACTAGGGTCAAAATGTTCATTTAACCCCTTGGCAATATCATCGCGCCGTATCAACGGCATGGTTAAACGCTCGGGATGATGGATATAATCAAAACCATATCGACCTTTTACACAAAGCCTGTCATGGTTAGCTGGGCCATCTCGCCCAGAGACTTTAACAATCTTATTCTCTTTAACGTGATAAGTCAGCAAGCAACCCACCCCGCAATAAGGGCAAACCGAATCTACTTTTTTATCTATTTTAATCAGGTCGGTCGCGCCTTTATTGCTCAGCGCACCTGTCGGACAAGCCTGCACGCACTCACCACAGCCCACGCAACGACTATCGCCCAGCGGGTCGTTTAAATCAAACACCACCTGCGCTTTGTTGCCGCGCGCAGTGATGCCGATGATGTTATTGACCTGCACCTCACGGCAGGCACGCACACAACGCGCGCATAAAATACAAGCATCTGCATGAAAATCAATGGCTGGGTGGCTGGTGTCTTGGTGTGCCTTAAACGATACCTTAATGCTTTCACCTGGAGTATTTGAGTCTGATATTGAATTTGGGTTTAGTTTTTCTTGCCAATCTCGAAGTTTGTTTTCGGTCGTATATTTCGATTCACTGACCGTCTCACTCAACATATTTAACACGCCTCGTTGAGCCGAAACTGCTCTACTCGAACGGGTGTGAACCACCATGCCTTCGCTGGGCTTGCGCCGACACGCAGGCGCCAAGGTGCGTTCACCTTCAATCTCAACCATACAGCTTCGGCAGTTTGCATCGACGCGTTGCTGAGGGTGATAGCATAAATTAGGCACCTCAATATCAAGGCGCTTACAAATGGCTAATAGGCTTTCTTCGCCATTCGCTAAAACGGTTTCTCCATTGAGTTGGAATTTAATCTGTGTCATTTAAACCACCTCATGCGTAAAATATTTCATCACGCAGCGCATTGGGTTAGGCGCAGCCTGACCTAAACCGCAAATCGAAGCGTCTTCCATCACCTGTGCTAAACCCTCTAAACGCATTTGATCCCAAACAGGCGCTTGCATTAATTCAGCCGCTTGAACCGTACCCACCCTGCACGGCGTACATTGCCCACACGATTCATGTGCGAAAAACTGCATGGCATTTAACGCCACATCACGCGCGCGGTCTTGGTCTGAAAACACAATCACCGCTGCCGAGCCGATAAAACAACCATGCTTTTGCAGGGTATCAAAATCGAGTGGTTCATCGGCTAAACTGGCAGGCAAGATACCGCCTGACGCACCACCCGGCAGATAGCCATATAAAGCATGGCCTTCTAACATACCGCCACCAAATTCTTCAATCAGCTCATTCAAAGTAATCCCTGCATCGGCCAAATAAACCCCAGGTTTATTCACGCGCCCACTTAAGGAGTATCGGCGCAAACCACTGCGGCCATTACGCGCATGGCTTAAATACCAATCTGCGCCTTTATTTAATATCTCAGGCACCCACACCAAGGTTTCAGCATTATGTTCTAAGGTTGGAAAGCCGAATAAGCCCACTTCAGCAATAAAAGGTGGACGCTGTCTCGGCAGGCCACGCTTGCCTTCTATTGATTCCAGCATGGCTGATTCCTCGCCACAGATATACGCACCCGCCCCTCGGCGAATTTGGATATTGGGTAATTTAAACTCGGTGTTGTCTGATAATTGCGTCACCGCTAACTGCAAAGCATGGCGCACAGCAGGGTATTCATCTCGGATATAAATCACGCACTGCGTGCTATCGATCACCCATGCCGCAATCAATAAGCCTTCAAGTAAATCATGGATTTTGGTTTCCAACACAACGCGATCTTTAAACGTGCCCGGCTCGCCTTCATCAATGTTCACTGCAATCCATCTGGGGGCAGGTTGGTTACGCACGATATTCCATTTTCTGCCAGCAGGAAACCCCGCGCCACCCAAGCCTCGAAGCTGAGCCTGCTCTAATGTTTTTATGATGGATTCAGGCGAGTGCTTATCCGCCAAACAATCGCGGTAAAGTTGATAACCGCCTTGTCGTTCATAGGCCTCTAGTGATACGTTAATGTCCTTGCAAGTAATATCGCCCGTGGTGACCGCTTGCGCAACTTTTTGAAGGCTTGCCAGTTCAACCGGGTTTTGCCCCACCACTGCCACGGGCGCTTTTTCACAACGCCCCACGCAAGGCACTTTTTGAATACGTACCCCGTTTAAATTTTCAGCTTCAAGCGCTTTGATTAGGTCCGGCGCACCTGCCAGCATACAACTGACCGAATCACACACTCGAACGGTAACTTGTTCTGGCGTCGGCGCATCATCCTCAAGCACCTCAAAGTGATGATAAAAAGTCGCCACTTCATACACCTCCACCATCGAGATATTCAGCCAACCCGCTAAGGCATGCAGATGTTTTTTATACAGGCAGGCGAAGTTATCTTGAATGAGATGCAAATATTCAATCAGTAAATCAGGGCGATTGGGCTTACCCTTTAATAATTGTGCAACCTGAGCTTGTGCTTGCACATCTAAAGCTCGGCCTTTGGGCCGCCAAAATTTATTCCGCTTATTGCTTTTTTTCGTCATCATCGAATCCTACACGTTCTGAAGGATTTGAAATAGCCCCAAATTAGGCTCATAAACTAGCCAGTCGCGGCAACGATCATATTCGTCGTTTCAGAACTTAAAAATCTAATTTTGAACGAGGCGTTACGCCTTGCAGCGCTAGCTGTTTTATTTGATGGCTTACGCGAGATTTAAAATGTGCCCAATCTTTGCGGTCTTTGTTTGTCCAGGCGGTTTCAGCAATCGCCAATAATCTAGGCAATAACATATATTCTAATTTTTCTTGTGTGGTGATCAGCTCACTCCAGAGCAATGCCTGAACACCTAAAAACTGGCTACTGTATAAAGCATTTTTAGCATCGCTCGGTTCATAGGCATAACAAAGCTTAAGGTTCGCCGTACCTGCCCACTGAAAACCAGGCTCATTCAAGTCATCATCCCATGCTAAATCTAGATAAGTATAGGGCGCAGCACAGGCGATCACTTTATAGCCACTGTCTGCGATTTCTTTCGCGCTGTCACTGCTCGTCCATGCACAAATTATCGCTGAATGATCTAGCTTGGCGCCTTGGCCTGCTTCTTCCCAGCCCATTAATATGCGCCCCTTAGTCGTCAAGTAATCTTGCAGTTTGCACAACAAATGGCCTTGTAACGCTTTAACATTTTCATACCCTTCTTCAGCCGCCAAAGCCAAGCAAGCAGGTGATTTTTGCCAAACAGTATCGGGCACTTCATCGGCACCAATATGAACATAAGGGCTGGGAAATAAATCACAAACTTCATCCATTACTGCATATAAAAATTCATACGTACCCGCTAAGGCGGGGTTCAATACATTGTCTTTATACATCTGCACTGAACAGTAATCTGATTGATCTTCTGCCTCAACAAGTAAATGCGGTAAGGCTTTAATGGCAGCACGTGAATGACCTGGAATATCAATTTCAGGAA
>JAZGFQ010000230.1:0-19274 GCA_036479635.1 Arenicellales bacterium | reverse complement strand
TGGTGCAGGCGATTTGTGAGGAAGGGTCGGGCGCGTAATATAAACCTAGATGTTCAACTGCTTGTGAAATAGCGAGATTGCGCACGCCAGGCTCTAAGGTGGCGGTGCGATTTTCTTCGTCAATCTTCAATATTTTATTGAGTTTTGCCACCGATAGAACCACGCCGTTAGGATGTGGCGTGGCGCCACCTGATAAACAAGTGCCTGCACCGCGCGGCACGATCGGGGTGTTGGTTTGCTGGCAAACTTTCATCACTGCCTGCACTTGCGCGACTGTTTCAGGCAAGCAGACAATGCGCGGCATTTGCTTATAACCGCTGAGGCCGTCGCACTCATAAGGCTTTAAAGCGTCTTGTTCTACAATGATGCAATGCTTAGGCAGTGCGCGCAGAAGAGCTAGGTAGAGCGGGTCTTTTAATTCAGTGTCCAATTTGTTTCTAGTCTGACAAGCGATGCAGGTATAATGGTTGGGTGACGTTAACATAATTCAGCAAACAGCATAATGAAGACATATTCACCAATTGATAAATTTATCATGGGCGTAGATCAGGCGCTAGTGACCGTTTTGGGTAAGCCTCATACGACGGGGCGCGCTTACCCTGCGGCGGCATTAGACGATGATGCAGACATCTCAGAGACGGAGAAACAAGAAGCCATGCGTTTGATGCGTGTAAACCACGTGGGTGAAGTATGCGCGCAGGCCTTATATCAAAGCCAAGCGATGACCGCGCGCTCATCCGAGACTAAGCAAAAAATGCATGAATCTTCCATGGAAGAAAATGACCATTTAGATTGGTGCGAGCAACGTATTGAAGAGCTGGGCGGGCGTAAAAGCTTATTAAACCCCGTCTGGTATGCAGGCTCATTCGCGATAGGCACGATAGCAGGCTTAGCGGGTGACCGCTGGAGTTTAGGCTTTGTTGAAGAAACTGAGAATCAAGTAGTGCAGCATTTAGATGAGCACCTTGAGCGTTTATCACCAGATGATCATCGTAGCAGAGCGATTGTTGAGCAAATGAAAATAGACGAAGGCGAACATGCAACCGCGGCGACGAAGGCAGGCGCTAGCGCATTACCTGAGCCGATAAAACGCGGAATGCAGCTGATGTCTAAGGTAATGACCAAGACGGTTTATTGGGTTTAGCCTGAAAGGTTACGGCTATGGGCGCGGGTTTTGTGTGGTGATATTGATCGACTCAGCAGAAAGTTCAATGTGTATGTTGCCATCTATGCCGGTGATGTAAGTTGGAATAGATAATTTACTCATTAAGTTGCGTAACTGATCGCCTCGCTTACCAAGCCAGTGGTTTTCCGTATTGGAAACAATCGCATATTTAGCATGGGTATTCTCAATAAAGGCGTTGGGTACGGTGCCGGTCACGCCATGATGCGGTAACAACACAATATCAGCATTTAAATCAATTTTCTTCTCCAGCATATAGTTACCTGCCTTGATATTAAGATCGCCAGTAAACAGCATTGAATGCTTGCCCACTATTAATTTTGCCACTACGCTTTCATCATTGATGCTCCAGCCTTTCGGTGTTTTCGCCTCTGCGCCTAGGTAGAAAATCGTTTTAAATTCGATGTCGTCTTGGGTATATAAAACATGGTTCCCATCGATGCTTTTCAAAGGAATGTTTAAATCTTGAATGGCTTTATGCGCTTTGAGCACGTGCGGGTAATCACAAGCCCCTGCCCAAGTTTGCCGATCACAAGCGGTTTTATTCGGCAGGTTAAAATAAATTTCCCCTACTTCAACCACTTTAGCAATTTCTAACAAACCTTCATAATGGTTGGTGTGGGCATGGGTGACGAGTATGGAATCAATACGTTTTATCTTTTCGGATTTTAAAAAAGGGATTAAATCTGAGCGCGTAAACCGCCCCAAGCCCGTATCAATTAAGTGCGTCGTACCGTCAGGGAAACGGATGACTAAAGCATCGCCACTGAAATGTTTGCCGCTGACATGGATGGCATCAACCATCACAATACTTTGTTGTTGGCAAGCACTGAGTAACAGCGTGAGTATGAGGGCGTTTAAAATTTTATAAAAATGAATCATTTTTTATGGTTATTGTGTGTTTATGAGGTTTCAATACATTAAACCTCAGCATATTGTGCCTTATGTTTTACCCAGCGATCGACAATTTTCTCGATATGATCTGGGCATTTCTCATCCAACATCTTCGCGGTTTTTTCCACCAACGGTAGTAGCGCTTGGTCACGCACAATATTGGCAATTTTAAGTTGATGCTCCCCCGTTTGGCGCGTGCCCATCAGTTCGCCCGGGCCGCGAAATTCTAAATCATGGCGTGCAATTTCAAAGCCGTCATTAGTTTGGCGCATGATGTCTAAACGCCTGCGGCTGGTTTGGCCTAGGGGTGATTGATACATCAACACGCAAGCGGCTTGATCATCACCGCGCCCGACTCGGCCTCTTAATTGGTGCAGTTGTGCTAAGCCTAAACGCTCGGAATTTTCGATGATCATCAAGCTAGCATTGGGCACATCTACCCCGACTTCAATCACCGTGGTAGCGACCAATAAATCAATTTCACCGCTGCGAAATTTTTGCATGATGTCGTCTTTTAAATCTGCTTTCATTTTGCCATGAATCAACTCAACTTTCAGCCCCGCTAAGGCCGCTGAAAGTTTAATCGCGGTGTCGGTAGCGGCTTCAGCTTGCAAGGCATCCGATTCTTCGATCAAAGGGCAAACCCAATAGGCTTGTTTGCCCGAAGCGCAAGCCACTTGCACGCGTTGCTGTATTTCTTCACGGCGCGTGTTGGGCAGCACAACGGTCGTCACTGGCTTACGACCAGGCGGTAACTCATCGATGTTTGAGACGTCTAAATCAGCGTAATACACCATTGATAATGAGCGCGGAATAGGTGTGGCGCTCATGATGATTTGATGTGGAATTTGCGCGCCAGTTTGCCCTTTCGCTTTTAAGGCAAGGCGTTGATCCACCCCAAACCGGTGCTGCTCATCCACCACAATCAAGCCTAGGTTTTTGAAATTAACCGAGGCTTGGAACAATGCGTGCGTGCCAATTGCAATTTGGCATTCACCTGATTCAATCGCGGCTTTGGCGGCACGTTTCTCAGCAGCAGGCAGGCGGCTGCTGAGCCATGCAACCTTAATGTTGAGCGGTTCGCACCACGCCATAAAATTACGCCGATGTTGTTCAGCGAGTAATTCGGTGGGCGCCATAATCGCTACTTGAAAACCAGAATCTACCACATGTAAAGCCGCTGCCGCCGCGACGATGGTTTTGCCGCAGCCGACATCACCTTGAATCAAACGTAACGCAGGGCGATCAGACTTAAAATCAGCTTCAATATCCTTAACGGCGCGCGCTTGTGCTGCGGTTAAAGAAAAGGGCAGGGATTGCAAAAGCTTCGGCCAAGCAACACCGTTTAAATGGATGCTGGGCGCGGCATCACCCGCGCGTTTTAATTTTATATCACGCAAAGCCAGATGGTGCGCCAGTAGCTCTTCCATGGCTAAGCGTTGTTGCGCAGGGTGGGTGAATTCAGCGAGCGCTGAAAGATCATCTTCAGGTTTTGGGGTGTGCAGAATTTGTAATGCTTCGGCCAGTGGCATAAATTGCGTGGCGTTTAAAATATCAGTGGGCAATAATTCTTCAACTTGCTTAAGGTCGGATGCCAACACGCTTAAAATAAGCTTGCGTATGCGCGCGTGGGTGATGCCCTCGGTTAAGGGGTAAACAGGCGTGAGCGCATCGCTGGTAATCTCAGATTCATCGGGTTCTAAAGCGTGCGCACGATATTCTGGATGCGCCATTTCTAGCCCGCTTGCGCCTTGGCGTGCTTCGCCGAAGCAGCTTATCCATTGGCTATTCTCTAAGGCGCGTTGTTGCTGGGCATTAAAATAAAATAGACGCATGGCAATGCGCGCACCTTGATCACTGATCTGAACGATTAAGCTGCGCCGCCGCCCGAACTGAATTTGACAGCCTTCAATCACGCCTAGAATTAAGGCCTTTTGGCCGTGCCTAAGTTGATGGATGGGGGTTAAGCGCGTGCGGTCTTCAAACCGTGCGGGCAGATGAAAGAGTAAATCAAAACGGGTTTCTAAGTTTAATCGAGCGAGTTTATCCGCCATCGCTTTGCCCACACCATGCAACGAGGTGAGGGCGAGCGTTTCGGGTTTCGAGGCAGAAGGCGGCGAGCTTGCCATTTCTACGCTTTAGTGAACGCTGGAATTATTCGCTTAAATCTAAAATCGCATCCATTTCAATGGCCACATCGCGTGGTAATTGCGCCACGCCCACTGCTGCACGCGCGGGGTAGGGTTGGTCAAAATACTCTGCCATAATCTCGTTCACTTTGGCGAAATTGGCGAGATCTAATAAATAAATCGTCGCGCGCACGGTATCGTTTAAATTGCCGCCAGCGGCCTCAGCCACCGCTTTTAAATTCTCGAATACTTGCCGTGCTTCAGCCTCAAAGCCACCTTCGGCCAGTTCCATGGTTTTTGGGTCGAGTGGAATTTGCCCAGAGATATAAACGGTATCGCCGGTGCGCACGGCTTGTGAATAAGCGCCGATGGCGCTAGGCGCATGTTCAGTGCTGATATATTGTCTTTTTGCCATGATATTTTATGTATGATTATTACGTTAAATGATGCTCAAAATTGTACACTATTGCTTGCAAAATTAATGTGTCAAAACACGTAATAAATAATGGATAAAAAAATAGACGCAAGAATAGAAAACTTAGAGATGAAGCTCGCGCATCTTGAGTTGGCCTTCGATGAATTAAACGAAGTGGTTTACGCACAAGCCAAGCAATTAGATTTAACTGATCAACGCGTTGAGCAATTGCGTGGCAGATTAAAGGACATGACAGATGAAGCCGAAATGCGCCCGCATTCTGCAGAAGATGAATTGCCGCCGCATTATTGATTGAGAAACTTGCCAAAAAAAAACCAGCCGTTGGGCTGGTTTTTTAGTGTGGTGAATCATTACAGCTTAATAACGATAATGCTCAGGCTTATACGGGCCATTAACATCAACACTAATGTAATCAGCTTGCTCTTTTGTGAGCGTAGTTAAGTTTGCGCCGATACGGCCTAAGTGTAAGCGTGCGACTTCTTCGTCTAAATGCTTAGGTAAGATGTACACTTCATTGTCGTATTTCTCAGGCGTGCACCAAAGCTCCATTTGTGCCAACACTTGGTTGGTGAAGCTGTTAGACATAACGAAACTTGGGTGGCCAGTAGCACAGCCTAAGTTCACTAAACGACCTTCGGCAAGCAAGATGATTTTATTGCCGCTTGGCAGTGTGATGTGATCAACCTGTGGCTTGATGTTTTCCCACTCTAGGTTTTTCATGCCCGCAACGTCAATCTCGTTATCGAAGTGGCCAATGTTGCACACAATCGCTTCATGACGCATTTGTAGCATGTGATCACGCGTGATGACGTTAAAGTTGCCTGTCGCGGTGACAAAAATATCGACATCAGGGCAAGCCTTCTCCATTTCAACCACACGAAAACCTTCCATTGACGCTTGTAGCGCACAGATTGGATCAATTTCAGTGACCCAAACCGTTGCGCCTAAACCGCGTAAAGATTGTGCGCAACCTTTGCCGACATCGCCATAACCTAAGACCAAACAAACCTTGCCTGCGATCATTACGTCTGTGGCGCGCTTGATGCCATCAACCAAAGATTCGCGGCAACCATAAAGGTTATCGAATTTTGATTTAGTCACTGAATCGTTGACGTTAATCGCAGGAAAAGGCAGCTCGCCTGCCGCTTGCATCTGATACAAGCGATGCACGCCTGTGGTAGTTTCTTCGGTAACACCCTGAATGTTAGCAAGGCGTGTGCTGTACCAATCAGTTTCAGTCTCTAAGCGAGACTTGATAGAATTGAACATGCACACTTCTTCTTCACTGCCCGGGTTATCTAACACGCTGATGTCTTGTTCTGCACGTGTGCCCAATACTAATAACATGGTCGCATCGCCACCATCGTCTAGAATCATGTTTGGCATGCCGCCATCCGCCCATTCCATGATGCGGTGAGTGTAAGCCCAATATTCATCTAAAGTCTCGCCTTTGATTGCGAACACAGGAACGCCTTGATCCGCAATTGCAGCAGCGGCTTGATCTTGCGTAGAGTAAATGTTGCATGATGCCCAGCGAACTTCTGCACCGAGTTTGATCAATGTTTCGATCAGAACGGCAGTTTGGATAGTCATGTGCAAAGAGCCTGCGATACGCGCGCCTTTTAAAGGCTTGCTGTCGCCGTACTTTTTTTGCAATGCCGCTAGGCCAGGCATTTCTGTCATCGCAATGGCGATTTCTTTATGGCCCCAATCAGCGAGGCTGAGATCTTGGATGATATAATCTTGAGTAGTCATGTTGATTTGTATTTAAAATTTAATGTAAGGATGTAATGTAATGTTGCTGTTAAAAATCGCTTAGCAACGCCTAACAACACTTAGCCGCATCACGAAGAATGTCAGCTTTATCAGTGCGCTCCCAAGTAAACTCAGGTTCTGTTCTGCCGAAGTGGCCGTAAGCTGCGGTGTTGCGATAAATCGGGCGCAGTAAATCAAGCATTTGTACAATGCCTTTAGGGCGTAAGTCAAAATGCTCAGCAATTAAAGCTTCGATTTTCTCATCTGAAATGGTGCCCGTGCCGAAGGTTTCAACCATCACCGATACTGGGCGCGCTACGCCAATCGCGTAAGCCACCTGAACTTGGCAACGATCAGCTAAACCTGCAGCAACAATATTTTTTGCCACATAACGCGTGGCATACGCCGCTGAGCGATCAACCTTAGATGGGTCTTTGCCCGAAAATGCACCGCCGCCGTGTGGCGCTGCACCACCGTATGTATCTACAATAATTTTGCGCCCAGTTAAACCGCAATCACCTACTGGCCCACCGATGACAAATTTACCGGTTGGGTTAACTAGGAATTGCGTATCGCTGGAAAGCATCTCAGCGGGTAACACAGGCTTGATAATTTCTTCAATTACCGCTTCTTTTAAGGTAGCGTGGTCAACTTCTTCGCCGTGTTGGGTGGATAGCACCACGGTTTCAATGCCGACAGGCTTGCCATCGATATAACGCACGGAAACCTGAGATTTTGCATCAGGGCGCAGCCAAGTAAGGCCACCTGTTTTGCGCACTTCAGATTGTTTCTTTACTAAGCGATGCGCGTAATCAATCGCAAACGGCATTAAGGTATCGGTTTCATTGCACGCATAACCAAACATCAAGCCTTGGTCGCCCGCGCCTTGGTCTAAATCTAAGCCTTCGCCTTCGTTCACGCCTTGGGCAATATCCACCGATTGCTTATCGAGTGATACCAACACCGCACAGCTGTTGTAATCGAAGCCCATTTCAGAACTGTTATAACCAATTTCTTTAATGGTTTGGCGCACAATTTCAGGGTAATCAATCACCGCGTTGGTGGTGATTTCGCCTGAGATAACCGCCATGCCAGTGTTGACCATGGTCTCGCACGCAACGCGCGAAGCAGGGTCTTGCGTTAATAAAGCATCTAGAATTGAATCAGAGATTTGATCTGCGACTTTATCAGGGTGGCCTTCAGAGACAGATTCTGAGGTAAATAAATAGTTTTTTGCCATGTGTTAATGCGCGTTAAATCGCGAGTGATAATGTTGGTAAGGCGGTTAAAACGTATAACCACATAAAGAAGTCTTTATATGTTTTTGATACTACCACAAAAGGGATTTAATTTCATTGTGTGCTTTGCACGGCGCTTGATAGTGACTTTTATAATCGTGCTTTATTTGGCGGACATAAAAGCGGCCATTATCAAGGACACAAATATCCTTGATAATGGCCTTACCTGTTGATATAATGAGATTCATCATGAAAATTATTAGGACATGAAAGCGGACATTTATGCGCTTGATAGAGGTGAATCTATTGCCTTGATGGAGCCGATGGTTGTCAGTGAGGGATCTCAGTATCGCACTGAATTAACGGATTTATCCATCGAACTAGCATCAAAATCAGCAAGCTTTAAAAGTAGCTTGCCTGAAGGCGTGCGCGCTTCGCTGGCGAATTTAGTGCGCGCAATGAATTGTTATTATAGTAATTTGATTGAAGGTCATGATACGCACCCGATAGACATCGAGCGCGCACTTAGGAATGACCTTAGTTCAAATATAGAGAAACGTAACCTCCAATTAGAAGCAAAAGCACATATTTCTGTGCAGGAGTGGATTGATGAGGGTGGCTTGAATGGCCGCGCCACGAGCACGGTGAGCTTGTTAGAAATACATAGCCGTTTTTATAATGCGCTCCCCGAGGCTTTGCGCTGGTCTCAAACTTCAGTTGCAGGCCCATCTTCTGGCGGGGTTTCTGGCGAGTACAATACTGAGCCCGTCTTACCTGGGGCGTTGCGTTTGCATGAGGTTAAAGTTGGCCAGCATATCGCGGTTAGTGCAGGTGCATTGCCTCGTTTTCTTGATCGATTCGAAACTGCGTATCACCAGCTTGGTAAAACAAATGCCATTCTAGCGTCTGCAAGCGCGCATCATCGTGTGTTATGGGTGCATCCTTTTTTGGATGGCAATGGCCGAGTCGCAAGGCTAATGTCTCATGCAATGTTACGAGATGCACTTAATACGGGCGGGTTGTGGTCTATCGCAAGAGGGTTGGAGCGCCATGAAAGTGACTATAAACGTTTACTGATGGCTTGCGATCAAACACGAAGAAATGATGTAGATGGCAGAGGCCATTTAAGTGAGGCAGCACTGGCAGAATTCAGCGTGTTTTTTTTGAATATCTGTATTGATCAAGTAAAGTTTATGGAAGGCTTAGTCCAGCCTGAGCGCTTGCGAAACCGAATATTATTGTGGGCAGAAGAGGAAATACGCGCCAATGCTCTGCCACATAAATCAGATACAATATTAGAGGCCATATTATATCGGGGCGAACTTGCCAAAAAAGAGGTGGCGGGCATCGTCGGCGCGAGTGATCGTCATGCAAGGCGCATCACGTCTGCATTGATTCAAAGAGAAATATTAATCTCAGAAAGCCCGCGCTCAGCATTACGGCTTGCTTTTCCTGCGGCGTTGGCGTCTCGCTGGATGCCTGGGTTGTTTCCTGATGTATCATGATTTGTAATTGGTTAAAACAATCATTCGGCTTATAGATCCACGATGGGCGATATTGGAAGGTACTTAAAATAAAAATTTATGCCAAAGCAGACAACACAACGTAAATCTGATCATTACTACAGAAAGCATTATCGTAGTTTATGCCAGCAATATGATGCCCTGCAATTCGAACAGGTACATAAAGATTGGATAGGGTATTTATCGTTGAAACCAGGAAAAGCATTAGATGTTGGAGCTGGGTCAGGCCGCGATGCGAGATGGTTAGCAGATCACGGTTGGCAGGTGCTTGCCGTTGAGCCTTGTGATCAATTCCGTGATGTTGGGAGCAAAATAAATCGAAAAGAGATAACTTGGCTGGGCGATAAGCTACCAGAACTTAAGCATGTGCCTAATAAAGAGTTTAATTTTATTTTGGCTTCAGCCGTTTGGATGCATTTGGATATATATGAACAAAAAATATCCTTTCAGCGTATGATTGATTTACTTGATGAAGAAGGTTTATTGGTGATTACTTGGCGCAATCAGGGGCATGATGCGGAACGTACATTTCAACATGTAGATGAATCAATTTTCCGAAACTCGATCATAAAAACGGATAAAGACTCAGCAGGTAGAAGTGACGTTGTTTGGAAATGTGCAATCATTAAGAAACCAAGATCATGAGCTTATTAGATTACGAAAGTAAATTTAGTAAACTGAACGTAAACCGTTCAGGCGGTCGCCCTAGTCCGCATAAAGTTGCTTTGCTTTTGGCTGTCTTAGAGATGCTCGATGAAAAGGTAATCATCAAGAATGAAATTGTTCTTTCAGATGAACTGAAATCAGTTTTCACTCAACATTTTAAATCGATGGCCTCGGGAAGTGATCGCAATAATCCGTATTTACCCTTCTTTCATTTGCGAAGTTCAGGGTTTTGGCATCATAAAATAAAGCTTGGTCGGCGCCATGATTATGCACAGCTCGAAAGCGTTTCGAGTGCGGCCGCTATTACACGCAATATTAGCTTTGCCTATTTTGATGATGCGCTATTTGAATTGCTCAATAATGTCGTTGTCAGAAAGTTGATGAAAGCAACTTTACTAGAAAATATGGAAATAAATACGGATAGGCGACGAACATTATTGGATGTAGGTGAGGAATGGAATTGGCTGGAATGTGAGGCGAGTGTGCAAGGCTATTTTGCTATGTTATTTAAACAGCTTCGCGGAGAAATGGTGAATGAACGAGATTACATTAAAACGCTTCTAGGTAAAACAAACAACAGAAGCGAAGCTCAGATTAGAATTCAATATCAGCACATCAGCGCGATATTATTAGAGTTTGGACAGCCTTATATCATTGGCTTCAAGCCTTCTTTTAAGTATCAGACGCAGCTAAAGGAAACAGTGATGGCGCACCTTGCGGCCAACCAAAATGATTTGGAAAGTTTGGGGCAACAACCCAAAAAGTCAAAACCGATAATGACAGATTGGGAATATGTTTTAGATACCGAAGTGCCTGAGAAAATCACATTGGTTGCCGAACCAGATTTACAGCGAAAGTATTTAGCGCGTAAGCTCAATTTTTCTCAAAAGGAGGCTAAGAATCGCCAGCTAGGTAAGAGCGGCGAACAATTTGTAATAGATTTTGAACAATATAAGCTAAAGCAGGCCGGCAGAAAAGACTTGGCAGATGAAGTGGAGTGGAGCAGTCAAGAGCGTGGCGATGGGCTGGGTTATGATGTTCGTTCTTTTGCTTGGGAAAATAATCAGCCGATCGAAGAAGAGCATTTTATAGAGGTAAAAACGACAAACAGTGGAAAATATCAGCCATTTTATATAAGTGCTAACGAAGTGGCCTTTTCAAAAGACAAGCAGGAACAGTACAGCCTTTATAGAATATTTAATTTTAATAAAGAAGCACAGTTATTTCAGATGGCTGGTGCGATTAATCAGCACGTTAATTTAAGTGCCATACAATTTAAGGCAAGTTTCTAATACGTATTTAGCGGGCGACAATTTATTTATTCATTTGGAATAAAAGCATACAATCGCGCTTTATTAAAGTTACAAATCCGATAACCATGCCAGATCAAAACACCCGATTCTTATTGCCCGAATACCATGTTCGCGGGCAGATCATCAAACTCGATAAAGCTTTTCAAAGTGTGTTGGCGAATGCGGAGTATGCCGCACCTGTAGCGGGGGTGCTGGGGCAGGCTTTGGCGGCGGTGAGTGCTTTGGGCAGTATCATAAAACTGCGCGGTTCGATTATTATGCAGGCGCAGGGAGATGGCCCGATTCATGCTTTAGTCGCGCAGGCGAATAATGCCGGTGAAATTCGTGGTTTAGCACATGGCTCTGAACAGGTAGAGGCGCAATCTTCTTTTAAAGACTTACTTGGCAAGGGGCGCATGGTGATGACGATAGATGGCGAGGGCGCTCAGCGTTATCAAGGTATTATTGAACTTCAGGGTGAGGGTTTATCGGATACCTTAGAAGCGTATTTCCAGCAATCTGAGCAACTACAAACACACGTCCATCTGGCCTCGAGCGGCGAGCAGGCGGCGTGTTTTTTATGCCAACAGTTACCCTCAGAAGATGATTATGCGCTAGATCATTGGCAGCACGTTAAAGCCTTAAGCAATACTTTAAGTGATGATGAGTTACTGGATTTTAACGAGCAAGAAATATTGCATCGTTTATTTCATGAAGACGAGGTGCAAGTTTTTGAGCCTGAAGCCTTAGTGTTTAATTGCCGGTGCTCGCGTGAGAAAGTCATCCCTGCCATTATCCAAATGGGCTTAGATGAGGCGATGACGCTGGTGGATGAGCAAGGCGAGATTCGCGCAGATTGTGAATTCTGCAATCAAGCGCATCGCTTTGATAAAGTGGATGTGGCGGGCTTGTTTGAGCAAGTAAATTTATCTGAAACAAACTCTTCAAAGGCGCACTAAGATGATTACAGGATATTTAATGATGTTGCTCAGCGCCGTTATTTGGGGCTTTGCTTTTGTCGCGCAAAAAACCTCGATGGAGGTGATGGGCCCATTTACATTCAATATGGCGCGGTTTGTTTTAGGGGCCAGTTGTTTGGTTTTGTTGTTGCCGTTTATTAAATCTCAGGCAGGGCGTTTGGGTAAAGAAGGTTGGATGGCAGGCTTGTGGATGGGGGTGGTCATATTCTTAGGCTCGATCACCCAGCAAATTGGTATCGTCACCACTACTGCAGCAAAGGCGGCGTTTATCACAGGCTTATATATTGTTTTAGTGCCGATTATTCTAGCATTTTTAGGCCAGGCCTTATCGCGTGTTGTGTGGTGGGCGGCGGCAATCAGTGTGTTTGGTTTATATTTATTAAGTATGCAAGGTGTTCAAGTTGTGCCAGTGGTGGGTGATTTTTGGGTGCTGTTATCTGCGTTTCTATTTGCTTTACATATTATAGTGGTAGGTAAATATTCACGTTTGCATGATCCTTTAAAACTATCGATTGTTCAGTTTTATATTTGTGCGGTGTTCAGCGCCATTGGTATGTTTATCTTAGAGGTGCCGAGTATTGAAGGCATTAAAGCAGGCGGCTTAGAGATTTTATACGCAGGGGTTTTATCGGTTGGCATTGCTTACACCTTACAAGTTTTTGCACAAAAGCGCGTGCCTTCACACACGGCGGCATTAGTGCTTTCATTAGAGATTGTGTTTGGCGCGATAGGTGGGATTTGGTTGTTAGGCGAGCAAATGACAAGACCAATGTTGATCGGTGGTGGCTTGATGTTTGCCGCTATTTTACTGGCGCAGTATCAAGGTAAACAGGCGAGCGATTAAACGAGCGCAATACGCACGGTAACAACCGTGCCAACGCCCATTTCGCTTTCAATATTTATCTCTCCGCCATGCGCCTCGGCGATCACTTTACAGAGATATAAACCTAAACCTAGGCCGCCAGTATTTTTTGCGCGCGCGGGGTCAGCACGATAAAATGCTTCAGTAAGGCGATGTATATGTTCTGTGGCGATGCCGACGCCGTGATCTTTTACTTCGATGATAAGATAATCTTCAGATGCTTGGAGTGTGAGCTGAATGGTATTTTTTTCTGAGCCTACCGTTGCACGTTGATAAGCCAATGCGTTATCGAGTAAGTTTCTAAGTAGCCTTCTGATTTGGTTTTCATCAATCAGCAGTGCACTCAAATCTCCTGAGTGTGTCAACTCAATTTTATCGTAAGCGTTTAAGTCATCTTTTATGACGGTGTTGGCTAAGGCGATTAAATCGGTCGCTTCACGGTGCAATAAAGCGTGATCAGCATAACCGCGTTCAGTGGCCAGCACTTCATCAATCAGGCGCTCAATTTGCTGTTGATCATTTAGCAGGTTTTGTTGTAAATCAGATTTATCCAGCAAGGCTAGGCTTACGCGTGAACGCGCTAGAGGAGATTTCAACTCGTGGCTCAAGGCCAACAACATATCGCGTTTGGCCTGCATCATTTGCGATAAATCCAACGACATTTTATTCACACGATTGGCTAGCTCGCCTAATTCGTCAGTGCGATTGACTTTAATCTGATGACCCAATTTTCCTTCTCCAATGAGACGCACACCTTGTTGAATTTCTTTTAAGGGTGAGAATAAGCGCCGTGTTAATCGGTAAAAGGCATATAGAGCCAACAAGACTAACAAGGCAGCTGAAACAGGAAACCACGCCAGTTTTCCAGGGCGCACTTTAAAGCCATAGAACACTTGTTGTTGATTATTAGTTTTTAGAATAAAAATAGTGCCTTGATCAAAAAATAATCCACGTCCGCGTGGGTGTTTTATAAAAGGGCGAAGTGGTTTTGATTCGTTTGAACCTTTGCGGTTTTGAAATTTATCATGTCGGCGAATACGATGGGGGCGGCGCGTAACACCATCGCTGGCCCAGGTAAGTTCATCGCTGAAGATACGAATAATAATGGGGCGAGATTCTGTGATTTCTTTAGCCTTTTCAATGTTGGCTGGCGTACCGATGTCTTGATGGATTTGCTCAATATAGTGAAAGAAATGCGGCCTAATTTGTGAGACGAAATGACGCTCAAAGCCAAACTCAGTCAGCCCGCCGATGAGCATTGAAAGCACAATGCCGCCGATCACAAATAAGCTGATGAGCTTAATAGATAGGTTTTGTTTAAAGCCCTGAATGGTTTTTCGAATCATCTATTATTCATCAGGTTTAAGTGCCCAGCGATAGCCTTTTCCACGCAGGGTGATGATTGGTTCTAGAGGCTTGAGTTTTTGTCTTAGGCGGCTCACTAAAACATCCACTGAGCGAGAGTACACATCGGCATCAATGCCATTGACGGCTTGCATGATGCTATCACGGCTGATGATTTTTCCTTGTGCATCACAGAGTAATTTCAGCAAGGTGAACTCATGGCCAGTAAGCGAAAGTGCTTGCTTATCGAGGTGTATGGTTTGGGCATCAAAGTTAATCTCAAGCGCGCCGAATGCCAAACAAGTTTGTTGCGTGGCCATCGTGTTGCCACGTTTAAGAATCCGATGAATACGCGCAACCAATTCGCGTGGGTCAAAAGGTTTTGAGACGTAATCATCAGCGCCTAGTTCTAAGCCCACAACGCGGTCAGTCACTTCACCGCGCGCGGTGAGCATGATGATTGGGATATCGCTGAAATAGCGAATCTCTTTACAGCTTTCAAAACCATCTTTATCGGGCAACATGATATCTAAAATAAGTAATTCATAATGATTTTTCTTGAGTAAGGCGATGCCTGTATCAGGATGATTGGCGTGTTCGAGCGCAAGATCATAACGCGCGAAATACGTTTTTAGCGGTGCGGCTAAATCGTCATCGTCATCAATCATTAAGATTTTCTTCATGACGCTATTCTACGATTTAAATTGAAGCAGAGAAACAAAAAACCACCCGCAAGCGGGTGGAAATGAGGAAGGAAATAAATAAATAGGTTTATGAATCAGTGTTGTCATCACCCCAATGCCCGCGCTGGTGCTTAGACTGATGCTGGCCTTTGCCGCCAAAGCCCATGAAGCCGCGGGTACCGCGCTTTTCGATGAAAGTACGCATTTTGGTTTGTTGCTCAGTATCTAAGCTGTCATAAAAATTGCCAAAGGCATGGACCATTTCAGGCGCATTTTCATTCATTTTGGCGGCGCGTTCTTGCAGCATGATAAGGGCATCATTTTGTTTGAACTGCTCACCAAATAAAGCCATGATCTCAGCTTTCTTGGCGGCCTTACCTTCATGCATGCCGCTCATTTTAGCTTTTACTTGCGCTTGTAAGGCTTCGAGTTGAACTTGCTGAGCGTCATTTAAATCGAGTTTCTTGCTGATTTTATGCATCACTTTAGCGCCATGTTTTTCAAATCGACCTTCTTGGTCGCAATAGCCATTCGCATTGGCAAAAACACTGCCAGCAATGCCTAAGCTGATAACGGTGGCGATGATGTATTTAGTGGTCTTTCTCATGTGTATCTCTCCAGTTCATTGAACGGTGTGGTGATTAAGAGATTGCATTTTAGGCATTCAAGCGTGGCAAAGCTTTTCAGCAGGGTAAACTTATGTAACAAAATGTAACGCGCAGGGGTGTTACATTTAGTCTACGATTGGAGCTTAGCTCAAACGTGCGTGTTCAATTTTAATGCACTTATCCATCACTACTTTTAAGCCGTTTGTTAAAGCGATTTTTTCAGATACTTCGCTGCTAATGCCTAATTGCAACCACAGCACTTTAGCACCGATATCAACGGCAGCTTGCGCGATTTCTGGGGTATGTTCTGCACGGCGAAACACATCAACGATATCTACTTTATGGGGAATTTCCTTTAAGCTGGCGTAGCTGGTTCCATCTAAAATTTGTGAATGGCCTGGGTTGACGGGAATGATGGTATATCCCACTTTTTTTAAATAGGCCGCAACCATATGGCTGGCGCGTTCGGGTTTGGGTGATAAGCCCACGATGGCAATGACTTTGCTTTCTCGTAGAATGGTTTGAATGTCTGTTTGGACTGTCATGTGTTTTTACCCGTATGAAGAAGGCGCATCTTAGCATTGAGCGGTTCTTTTTGGGTACTCTGCTTGAATGAACTTTGTGGTATTTATAAAGTCACATTATTAGCTCACGCTTTGATGGGCACTTATTTTATTAGGAGGTTTGATGATGAAGAAATTAATGATGGCAGTGTCTCTGCCTATCATGTTGATGGCCGCGCCCGTTTTTTCAGCAGATTATAAAATTGACTCTGGACATTCTTTTGTTGAGTTTCGTATCCAACATTTAGGTTATAGCTGGTTATATGGCCGCTTTAATAATATAAAAGGCTTGCTCAGTTATGATGCTAAGGAGCCTAATGTAGCCAGCATTAAAGTGCTGATTGATCCGGCGAGTGTCGATACGAATCATGCTGAAAGAGATAAGCATTTAATGGGCGATGATTTTCTAGATGTGAAAAATTTCCCAGAGGCCAGCTTTACCAGCACAGGTTTTCAGCTGGATGAGGCAGGGGCTGGAATGTTAATGGGCATTTTAAGCTTGCATGGTGTAGAGAAGGAAATCACGATTTCAGTTTCAAAAATCGGTGAAGGTAATGATCCATGGGGTGGGTATCGTGCAGGCTTTGAAGGCACCTTAAATTTAGTGCGCAGTGATTTTGGCTTAGGGTATAACTTAGGCCCTGCCAGTGAAGAAATTGAATTTCGCTTAGGGATTGAAGCGATTCGTCAATAAGGCCAATAAGCATCAGTTTGGTGGAATTTAATCGATGGATAACGTTAGCATCGAATATGGTGTCATAAGCCGCCTTATTCATGGCGTGATTGCGGCGCTCATGGTGTTTCTGATATGGCTAGGTTGGTGGATGGTGGGCTTGGGGTATTATGACCCGTACGCGCTGGCATCATTACAGTGGCATAAAGCACTGGGGCTATTGCTCGGATTGATGGTTGTTTTCAAATTGCTTTGGCAGGTTTTTCATCCCGTGTCTGCTTCATCTCTTGCGTTAAATCCATTAGAGAAATTCGGTGCTAAGTTGATGCATTTTGCTTTGCTGTTGCTAATGGTGTTATTGCCTATCACGGGCTATATCATCTCAACCGCAAAAGGCGCAGAGATTGAGTTGCTGAGTGGTTGGGCTTTTCCTGCTTTATTTCCCATCAGCGAAGGCGTGAACACGCTGGCCACTGAGGTACATTATTATGTAGCCTATGGGGCAGTGATTTTGATTTTTATTCATGCAATGGCAGCATTGAAACATCATTTTTATGATAGATAAACGATAAGCCTTATAGGCCTGCGTACACCATGCCCGCCCCGAGTAAGGATGAAATGAGCAATACCTTGACGATTGACCAATGCAGTTTTAAGGCTAGAAAACCGCTGAGGAGTGTGAGCGCGACTACGCGCCAATCAATAGATGCAAATTCAGGTTGCCACAGCGTAAGCCAGCCATGTTCAGTTTTACTTACCTGTTTAAACATAACGTGTAAGGCGAACCAAACCGAAAGGTTTAAAATCACCCCCACTACCGCCGCAGAGATGGCTTCTAATGCGCCTTTTAATCTGGGTTGTGCGCTGATCCATTCAATGTAAGGTGCGCCAGCGAAGATCCATAAAAAGCAGGGGATGAAGGTTGCCCATAAAGTAATGGATGCGCCAGCAATACCCATCATCAAGCTGCCTTCTTCACGAAAAGCGGCTAAGAACCCCACGAATTCAGTGACTAAAATTAAAGGTCCAGGGGTGGTTTCAGCCAAGCCCAAACCATCCATCATTTCTTCAGCACTCAGCCAGCCCCAGTGGCTCACCACGTCTTGGCCCATGTAGGCCAGCACTGCGTAAGCGCCGCCAAACGTGACCACCGCAAGCTTGGAGAAGAAGGTGCCGAGCTGGCTTAAAATCGCTTGGTCTGAGAAAGCATCGACCAAGAATAACGGCACCCACCAAACTGCAAGGCCGATAATAATGGTGATGAATAATTGTGAAACGCCTTTGGGTTTAGAGACCATTAAGGCCTTTTCTGCGCTTTGTTTATCGGCACGGAAGAACCCAAATAAAGCAGCGACTAAGACGATCAGTGGATAAGGAATACTGAAAAAGAAAATGCCAATGAAGGCGATCACGGCAAGCACTTTTAAAGTATTTCCTTTCAAAGCACGTTTTGAAATCTTTAATAAAGCTTCAATCACCACAATCAACACCGCTGCTTTTACGCCTAGGAACAGCGCTTGAATCAAGGGTACATCACCGAGTAAGGCATAGGTTGCGCCAAGCGCAAGAATGACTAAAGCACCGGGCAAAACAAATAATAAACCCGCGATAATGCCACCTAAGCGGCCATGTAATTTCCAACCAGCATAAGTGACTAACTGCATCGCCTCAGGGCCAGGTAACAACATGCAAAAGCTTAAGGCATTGAGAAAGTCTTGCTCTTTCATCCAGCGCATTTTATCGACGATTAGCTGATGCATTAAAGCGATCTGCGCCGCAGGGCCACCAAAAGAAAGCAGGCCTATTTTTGCCCAAATTTTAGTGGCTTCACCGAGGCTGGGCTGAGCAGGTTTATTATCAGTTTGAGTGTTTTTTGTTTGTGTATTCATGGTTATTATTGTTCAGAATTAATGCGCGTGCGAAGCATCGTTATGTTGTTCATCGGTGGCATCTCGGCACCAGCGATATAAGGCATCGTACAATGGCAGGCAGGCTTCTAACTGCGCGTTATCATTTTTGTACATTCTAGAAAACCCTAACGAAGCCGCTAATAAGCCAGCAGATTGCGGGGCGATATCATGGTTGCCCGTATCTGCGCCGCGAATGATCTGTGCTAAATGGTTCAGTGCTTTGTCGTTGAGCTTGAATGCTTTGAGTAAGGCATCAAAGGTGCATTCGTTATCTTGGTGCGTATATAAAGCACCCTCAGCATCAAAGGCAATGGCGTTAAATCTATCCGCAACATCGATGACTTCTGCTGGCTCAACGTATAAAAACTGTGCCTTGCTATCAATGAATCTTTTGATTAACCATGGGCAAGCAATACGGTCTATTTTGGGGCGATGACGCGTGACCCAGACGGTTCGGTTTTCAGCGTTGCGATTATCTAGGTGCGTAATCGAGACTAAAGGAAGCGCTGCTTCTGCCCAGGCGACTTGCCCACCT
>JAZGFQ010000229.1:0-7201 GCA_036479635.1 Arenicellales bacterium | reverse complement strand
CCCGCTTCGAGCGAGCCGGTTACTTCATCCATCGCCAAGGCTTTTGCCCCGCCTAAAGTCGCTGCTTCTAGGGCATCAAAAGCTGGAAAAGCATCGGCTTGTAGCGTCGTGTTTTTAGCCAGCAATGCCGCGCTTTGCATCTCTGCGAACATATCCAAATCATTATTGCTCGATGCGCCGTCTGTGCCGAGCGCAAGGTTAATGCCTGCGCTTTGCATTTGAACCACCGGGCTGGCACCACTGGCCAGTTTCATATTAGATTGCGGGCAGTGAATCGCGTGCACGCCACGGTTCGCTAAGGTTTCAATTTCATCATCCAAAAGCTGGGTGAGATGCACCGCTTGCATACGTGGGCTTAATAAACCGAGCTGATCTAAACGCGCTAACGGCCGCACACCAAAATTCTCTAAAGATTCTTCCACTTCATGCGCGGTTTCGTGGATGTGCATATGAATTTGCACATCTAATTCATCGGCATACATTCTAATTTTCTCCAGCGGTGCATCTGAAACGGTATAAGGTGCGTGCGGTGCAAAAGCGGTTTGAATACGGCTGTTGTGTTTAAAGGTGTCTTGCACTGCCATGCCTTTGCTTAAATATTCATCAGCGTTCTGCGCCCAGACCGTGGGGAAATCAATCACGATCATACCCAAACTCGCACGAATGCCGCTTTGCTGCGCAACCTTGCCCACCACATCAGGGCAGAAATACATATCATTAAAACAAGTGGTGCCGCCTTTGATCATTTCTAAAATCGCCAACTGTGCGCCCAACTCAACGAAGTTTTCATCCACCCATTTCGCCTCGGCTGGCCAAATATATTCCGTCAACCATTGCATCAAAGGTAAATCATCGGCATAACCGCGCAGCAATGACATCGACGCGTGAGTGTGCGCATTGATTAAGCCTGGCATTAACACCCCTGTTGGCCGTTCAATGGTTTTATCTGCGCTAAATTGCACTGCACAATCGGCCTGCGACAAAACATCGATAATTTTGCCGTGATGCACCACGACACTGGCGTGCTCTAAAACCGTATTTTTCGGGCGAATCGGCACGATCCAGCGCGCATTGATGATGAGATCTATGTGTTGCATGATGACTACAGATGGGTTTATTTTTATGGCTAGAGTCTAGCCTGAAACGATGCGGCTTTACAAACAAGATGACCATGCGTATTGTCGCTGAATGATTGATTCCCAACAGCGATTAAATGCTGCGCTCGATGCCGCCGCCCTACTAGACCCAAAATTAAAAACGGCGATTGATGAACACGGCTATCCAGAACCTCGCCAACGCAGCCACGGCTTTCCCACCTTATTACGCATCATCGTCTCACAACAGCTTTCCACCAAAGTCGCGGCAGTCATTTGGGGGCGTGTTGAAGCTTTATGTAACGAGGAAGTTAACCCCAAGATAATCTTATCGCTAAAAGAAGAAGCGCTACGTGGCGCAGGCTTATCATGGCAAAAAGTCGGCTATGCCAAAGCACTGGCGCACAGTATCGATTCGGGCGCGCTAGACACCGAAGCGCTGAAAAACTTAGCCACTGATGAAGTGATCAAAATCCTCACCAAAATCAAAGGCTATGGGGTGTGGTCAGCCGAGATTTACGCCATGTTCGCACTGGGCCATGAGGATATTTTCCCTGCGGGTGATTTAGCCTTGCAAGTGGCTATTCAGCGTTTAGAAGGCTTAGATGAAAAACCCAGCGAGAAAGTAACCCGCGAAATTGCAAGCCGATGGTCTCCGCATCAAACTGCCGTGGCGATATTAATGTGGCGGTTTTATGGCGCAACGACCTTGGCTTAAACTGATGATGTCCAAGTGGATATTCATTCACATCTTAGTGATAAAACCTACATTAAAAATCAGGTATACTGAATAGAATTCTCTCTACCTTATCAAGTACTAATAAATGGATAAAATCTTGAACCGTATTACCCTTAATATTATCTTATTGATTAGCCTATTCGGGTTGGTGGGCGTTGCTCTCGCTGCCACCAAGCCATTTAATATTGCCACGATATTGCTATTACTTAATGAGGATGCACCCAAGCCAGACGGCAGCCTAAATGATACGGGCATCACCTTCGGTGGTGACTTCCCAGAGGGTAATAATGAGACTTGCACAGGCGGGTCGATCGCACAGCAAGACTGCTCGTCAGGCCGCGATGTCACCCATAATGACGATTCAGATGGCCTTGCGGGATTTAGTTATACCCGCATCGATGAAGACCGATGCGTGCAAGATAACGTAACGGGTTTGATGTGGGAAGTTAAAACCACTGACGGTGGCTTACATGATGCAGATGATCGATATTTCTGGTACAACACTGATGCCAATACAAATGGTGGCACTACGGGGGATGAAAACACCAATGGGGCGACATGCCATGACTATAATGCAGCGGATGCAAGCACTTTTTGCAATACTGAGGCGTATGTAGCACGCGTAAACGCCACCAATTTCTGTGGTTATTCGGATTGGCGCTTGCCCAATGTCAATGAGCTCATTTCCCTTGTGCATTTAGGTAAGCCGCAACCAAACGTCGATACGCAATATTTCCCAAACACGCGCACTTCCGGTTATTGGACTTCTATTCTTTTCTTATCAATCATCGATAAATCATACACTGTTGAGCTTTACTATGGCGGTTTTGTCCCTAGAGATCAAAACAGTAGCCAATCCATTCGTTTAGTGCGAACTTGGCATGAAACCAACCCTTAAATAACCCCACCGAATCAATCCTCCATTGCAAACCCAGAGATGATCCTCAAATGATGATGAAACAAACGATGATAGGCCTAACGTTGCTGCTGTTTACCGCAAATAGTTACGCCGTACAGACCTGTGTCAATAACATCCCGAATACCACGCCCGATGATCGCTATACCATCGATACCGATCAAGGTACCGTCATAGATAAACTAACGAAATTGATGTGGCAGCAATGTAGCGTGGGCCAGACTCAAACAGGCACCGCGTGCAACGGAAATGGCAATCAGTTCGATTGGCAAACTGCATTGCAAGCTGGGCCAAGCAGTTCAGTCGCGAATTATAACGATTGGCGCTTGCCCAACCGAAATGAATTAGTGAGCCTTATCGCCTGGCATTGTAACAGCCCGAGCATAAATGCCACCGTCTTCCCTAATACAGCCTTGAATGCATTTTGGTCCTCGTCTCCTTATTTTCGAACGCCGGACTCAGCATGGCGAGTGGATTTTCCAACGGGCGGGAGTGGTCGATACTTTCGAAACTATGCACAATATTATGTTCGTTTAGTGCGTAATTTAACTGAATAAAAACCTGTTCAATTCTCCATTTTTGGTTCAGCTAGTCACCATCAACTGATTTTTGAGCCATCATTTTGTGTCATTATCATGAACAACATACTGGCTATTTAGCCACTAGTATTGGAATGCTAAGTTCCTGCCCTGCTTGCAAACGCTCTGAAACCTTTTCCTCGTTCCCACGCTTCGCGTGGAAACGAGGAATTCTACTGTCCAACTAGCCAAGGGTTGGAATACGTTTAATCCCAAACCAAATCATCAAGATCGACGTCTAAAGCACTCGCAATTGCTTTAAGAGATTTAACCGATGGTTCACGTTTTCCCGCTTCAATCATAGAAACATAACTTGAGGTTAAATTGGATTTAGCAGCGAGCTCGCTTGATTTTAACCCGCGATGACTGCGCCATACAGCGACGGGGCTTTCGCCATGCATTAAACGATCGACAATATCACCCGGTATCGTTTCATCTTCATCGTTAATCGCTAAGTTAAATTCACGCACATCGCGTAACATTTCAGTGGCCATAAGGTTACCTCGCAACCACATCAGGCACATTAAGCACCTGCCCTGCATTCAAATGCCCTGAAACCTTTGGGTTAAAGCGCATCAACAACCAAAGCGGCACTTCGTTTTGATTAGCGATTAACCATAAACTTTGGCCTGATTTAACCTTCACTGCGCTAAGGCCATTCACTTTAAATCGTTCCTTAAACTGCTCGGCCAATACTTGATGAAACTCACTGCGCCGTGCTTTGAATTTGGCTTTGGTCTTTGCAAGTGTAATCGGCACTTTTACACTTTTCCCCAGTACCAGTGCTGCGCCTTTGTGCAGGCCATTTAAATTTCTGATTTTGCTCGCCCAACGCCCGCCCATCCAGTCAGAATAATGCGCCACGGTTTCATTCGGCAACACTTTCAAACGCTGGCCACCTTGGCTGGCTTTTAATCGCATATTAGGCAAGGTGTCGATAATTTTAAGCCACGCTAATTGCTCGCCCGAACTTTGCTCGATGATGGTTTCAGGCCCCACGGTGCTGGTGATTTTTAGCACTTGCCCCACTTTAATGCCACCTCTTTTACTTAAACGGTTACTGCGCATTAAACTTTTACACGGCACATCAAACCGCTCGGCAATCTCACAGGCAGTATCACCTGAGCGCACGGTGTATTGGCTCACCGAAACATTTTTAGAGGCTTTACGCGAGCGCCCTTGGATAGTGAGTTTCTGCCCAATGCGAATCGTGCCTTTTTTGTTTAAATTATTATCGGCAATGAGTTTGGCGCAAGGCACGGAATAACGACTTGCGATCTGACAAGCGGTATCGCCTGATTTAACGTTATAGCGCAAAGAAACCGCTTTGGGCGTAGCACTTGCAAGCACCGTATTCCCACCTGGCACGCGCAAACGCTGCCCGATTTTAATCGTGGCTTTTCGGCCTAATTTATTTAAGCGAATCAACTCGCGGCAAGATACCCCAACGCGTTTAGCCACCTTACAAGCCGTATCTCCGCGCTTTACTTTATAGACACTACTTTTGGTTTTACGCGTCGTTGTTGATGCTGTCTGGGTAGCACCACGCCCAGGCACATCGAGTTTCTGCCCAATCCGCACGACCGCTTTCTTGCCTAAACGATTCACCGAAATCAACGCCTTGCAGCTCACCTTAAAGGCATTAGCAATGCCGCAAGCGGTGTCGCCTCGGCGCACGCGATATACGGTTTTGTTGACGGGCTGAGGTTCCGGGCGCAACGCGCTTAGGGCATCAATTTGATCCGTCCATAAATGCTTTCGGTAAGGTAAGTGCAAGCGATAGCCTGATGGAATTAAGCGCCAGTTATTCCAAGCAAATTTGGTTAAGGCTGGGTTTAATTTTTTCAACTCCGCTTCTTTTAAGCCAAACTGGTATTTGATGCGCTCAACTGAGGTTGCTGACGGCAAAATAAACGTTTGGTACTTCTGCCCTGTATCGGCGGCCACTGCGCCGAAATAATCGCTTTGATTGCGCGCTAAGTGCCTTGCAGCAAGAAAGCTGGCGTAAAAATTCTTCACCGCCACCTGAAAAGACGCTGATTTATATTCATCCAATACTTTCATGAAATCAGGGCCAATTTGCTTGATCGCACGGCGCATGCCGTTAATGCCGTAATTATATGAAGTAACGATAAACGGGTTAATTTCTGCCTCGCTAATATTGGGTTTGGCAGCCTTAGCAACGGGAATCAGTTTTTTTTGTGCGTTCTTAAAATAGCGCATCGCGCCGCGCGTGGCGGCTTCTGGGTCTAGGCGTTCATCGAGCACTGCGTTTAGTTCCATGCCTAGATCGCGGGCGGTGTTAGGCATGATTTGCCACATCCCCGCTGCGCCCACTTTGGAATAAGCATTGGCGCGATAAGACGACTCTACAAACGGCAAGTAAAGCAAATCTTCGGGCATGTTAGTCTCAGCGATGATGCGCTTAACGATGGGCGCATACTGCTCAAAACGCCCTAATGCGTTAGTAAATTGATCTTTAACGCCTTGTTGGCAGCGCGTGTTTTTGGCTGATTTAAAAACGATTTTTGAATTTAAACGATCAAATTGTTCAGCCAGTTTTTTTTGCGTGCGGCCTTTAGGCGCTTGGTCTTTTTTAAGGCGTTTGCCCAAGGCATTCAAGTTCGCTTTTAGGCGCTTACGTGCGCGCTTAACTTTCTTCTCACCGCAACTTTTCACGCCATTGATGGTTTGATACACCCGCCAAGGCGCATCGGCATCGTGAAAAATAACCGTGTTTTTATCCCATTCGCTGAACACTTCGACCCAGAAATCAACGCGCCGATGTAAGGCTTTAGGGCAGGGAAAGGCCGCGCTGCAATCTAGATTATGCTGCGGCACGATTTGCACCGCCTGCGTTTGCAAGGGTATCGCCCACAAGCCAAGCATGAAAATGCCCGCAAAGCCTTGAATAATTCTTTTAATAAAACCTGACATAGGTCTATGCTAAACCCTAGCCGTTTTGCTGTAAAATCAAACTTATAATATTTTCATCATTCATACTAAGTTCACTCTAAATATATCGCGCCAATGGAACAAGCTGTACATCAAACCTTAATCAACGACATCGAAAACCTCTTAGCCGAAACAGCAGGGGTGGATGAAACCAAAGCCAAAGCCTTTCGCAAAAGCGCGGACGCCTTAATTGAGGCACATGAAACGCACCCCTTTAAACAGGCATTAATTGACACCTTGGAATCATTGCGTACGCGGATTCACGCGCAGGTTGAAAAGCGCGATGCTGATTTCGAAACCGTTATCACAACTTTAGATTCTGCTAAATCTGCGCTGAAAGATGAAAAACTCAAAGAAGCTGAAGATGCGATTCAAAAATCGCTGTCCATTGCGGGCACGATTCCAGGCTTATCTAATAAACGCCGTGGTGAGATTGATAAACGTTTAGATAAAATTTATCCGCAAATGCGTAAGCTCAATGCATGGCGGCATTGGGGCACCACCCAAGCCCGCGAAGGCTTGATTGATCAAATCAAAATGATGCATGGCACGCGCTTAGAGGCGAATGTGATCGTAAAAACCTTGCGCGCCGCCAAACAACAATGGCAAGATTGGGAGCAATCAGGTGATCACAGCGAACATAAGCTCTGGAAAGAATTCAGCGCCGCTTGCGATAAAGCCTATGAGCCTTGCCGCGAGATTTTCAAAGCACAAAAAGCAGAGCGCAAAGAAAATTTAAATAAAAAGCGCGCGCTCATCACCGAAATTGAAGAACGTTTTGCCGCCACCGATTGGAAGCAGCCGAACTGGAAAGAGCTAGATAAATGGCTACGCCAGCAACGCAGCGCGTTTTACAACATCGGCCACACTGAGCACAAACACCACAAAACGTTAAAAACGCGCTTAGATAAAATCACCG
>JAZGFQ010000228.1:0-2840 GCA_036479635.1 Arenicellales bacterium | reverse complement strand
TACAATATGGGCAGCCTTCTTGGTAGAAATATAAGGCCAAGTGTTTGCCTTCAGCCGTGGCTTCTTCGATGTCATCGGCGAAATCTAAAAAGCTTTCTTTGAACCATGCTGGGTGCGTGGCGATTTTTGCACCGCGATATTCGCCTGTTTTATGCTCAGACGTACTTGTTTGCGCTTGCACACTGCTCAATAAAAATAATGTGCTTATGACGATGGCTAAAAAATGTTTCATCAGGTCTTCTCTCTAAAAATGTTTAAGGCCGCTTTAAGCGTGGCCAGTTCGAAATAATAACGCATTAACTCGCGTTCGCCTAATTTAACCACAGGTACTAATGCATTATATTCTTGTAACAACGCAGCATCTTCATCAATATCATAGACTTCAAACTCAAAGCCAAGTTCCGTTTTGAACTGAACTAAGGCGGCTAACATCTCCTCGCACAGATGGCAGCCTTCGCGGCTGTACACGCTTAAAGTGATCATCGATAGCCTAATCTAAAACGAATACGAACATAAATGCCATAAACAAAATTGAGCATTTTAAACCAGGCTAATTGCGCTTTTAAGCCCGCACCTAATTCTGATACTTTCACTTCAAAGCGCGCTAGAAGAGATTCATATAGCTTGATATCCAATTGATTCATCTGCTTTATTTTATCTCTTTCGTTGTCAGAGATGATAATGCGCTTGCTCGATTTAAGCGTCATGTTCTCTTTGAAATAAATGGGGTAACGCCAATTAAATGCGCGTTTCCAGAGCAAAACGCTTTTATCATAATGTTCAATGAACCCTACTTGAGCGAAGTGCTGCTCTATATTCTCCAAAGCGACGCTTAAATCCGCTTCGGTCATGTCTCTGCGCTGCGGCATTCCGTCAGCGCTCATAGTCTCTGCACCACTTAACATTCTCACCATACCGTTGCTGATTTGATCCGTCATGCCACTGGCTAAATAATCAGACACGCTCATCTTTTTAGCATATTGATACAAGTGATGATATTCGTTGGTATGCAAGAAAGTGTATTCAGACATCACCCGTGCGACGGGTTCTCTTAGCATGGTGAGGTAGGTGAAATCTCGCTCAAACTGCGTGTGAATACCATAGCGGAAATGCCCCATTAACAAGTTAACTTCTTGTGCTTTGGGTTTTTCTAACTGCATAAACGCATGCGATTCCTTATTCACGCGTTGCTTAATAAGGTGTATTTTTTGCCCATAAAACTGCCTGCTTAGCGTGGTGCGTAAGGTCATGCCACCCGCTTTAGGAATATGCAGAAACAAGAAATGCTTGAGCATGGGCTTACGCATTCAACAATTTCAAATAAACCTGCGCTTTACTGCGCTAATATCCATTGCTCAACTTCTTCGATGAGCGCTTCATCCATTTCATTGAAAAAATGATCTGCACCCTGCACCACACTTTGCTGATACGCCTTATTGTGCGCGCTCGCCACTGCTCTATCTGGCGCTGAGGCTAATACGCCTTCTAAATCATCAGAGCCGTATAAATCTAAAAAGGGCAGCTTAATTTTATCCAAATACTGCACCGTGCCCACATTCATGCCGATGCCCACAAAGCCTTTAACGGCTTCATTATTTTGCGCTAAAAAATAGCTGGCCATGCGTGCACCCATGCTGTGCGCCAGCACATAAACGCCCTTCGCGCCCTGCGCTTTTAGGTGTTTGATGCCCGCTAAAATACGCGGTGCTGCTTCAGGTACCACTGCATCATATTGCACAGGTGTTGTCTCGTTATCCAGCACAGGAAGTTGGATTGAGAGCGTTGTCCAGCCTAGTTCAGCCAACTGCACGCGCAATGGGTTGATCACCTGCGGCCAATCTGGGTGAATGCCAATACCATGTAAAATTAATACAGCATCATCTTTAGCGGGTTCGGCTAAGGTGATTAAGCCCAGAAAATCAAGCTCGCCCTCATTTAAAGTAATCGCTTCACCATCGAATAAATCGCCCACGACCTGCTCACGCCAGCGCTGTTCTTTTGCCAAATCAGAGGCCAGTAATGGGGCAGACGCGCAGCACAATAAAACAATAAAACTTAGTTTTTTCAACATGATAAATAACACTCTTAAAGTAAATATTAACTGATGCGCCGATAACCACCTTCAACCCCATTGGGCGATAACACAAACTGCATTAACTGGGCTTTTCGCGCACGAAACATACCTGCACAGCTTAACAAATAAAATGCCCATATCCGATAAAAGCGTTCGCCTAAATGTGTCATTTCTTCAATTTTAGGGCGCGCCCGAGCAAAGTTCTCATGCCACGCCATTAGAGTGGTATCGTAATCTGCGCTAAAATTATGCACGTCTTCTAAAACAAACGATTGCTTCATCGCCTCGCTTAGCTGCGCCATTGATGGCACCATGCCGCCTGGGAAGATATACCGCTCAATGAAAGGTTCAGTGTGCAAGCGTGATGCCATGTGCGTGATGGTGTGTTGTAACACTAAACCACCCGGTTTTAAGCGCTTACGCATCACTTCATATAAGCCCTTATAGTTTTTATAGCCAATATGTTCTGTTACGCCAATAATGGTGATGGCATCGAATTTTTGCGGGTAAATCTCGGCTAGTTTGCGGTAATCACCAAATTTAAAAGTGCAATCAAGGCCTTCGCAAAGCTTTTCAGCGTATTTAATTTGACTGGTAGAAATCGATAAGCCGTGCATTTTAATGCCGTGCTTTTCCGCCGCATATTTTGAAAACCCGCCCCAACCACAGCCGATATCTAGCACGCTATCACCCGATTTTAAGCCCAGTTTTTTGATCACTAAATCCATTTTAGCGGTCTGTGAGGCGTTTAAACTTTTGGCCTTTG
>JAZGFQ010000227.1:0-5291 GCA_036479635.1 Arenicellales bacterium | reverse complement strand
TAGAAATGATGTTATTCGCATCAACTTCATCCGAAGGCTGCATCGTCATCGCTTGATGTAACTCAGGGTCAACCGCATCGCCAGCTTCTGGGCGAACCTCTTCAATCTTAAAGCGCTCAAATACAGTGTCTAACTGCTTTAGGGTTAATTCTAAACCTTCAGACATCTGCTTAATAATTTGCTCATTGGCATCGCTTTGTAAATCTACCTGTGCCGCCTGGCCTAGGCTGTCTTTCACTGAAAGCAGCTCCTTAGCAAAGCCTTCTAAAGCAAACTTGCGCGCTTTCTCAACTTCTTTTGTGGAGATACGTCGGGTGTTATCTGTTTCAGCTTTTGCGCGTGCGAACTGATCGACTAAGCCATTGTTTTTCTCTCGTAGGTTTAAGACTTCTTCTACTAATGCCTCATAGCTCGGTGCATCTGCTTCATTGTCTGCCACCGCATCAACGTCAACCGTCTCGGCCTCATCGACTAATTCAGCCTCAGTGCTTTGTGGTTGCTCATCTTCTTCACGTTTATTCTCTTCGCTCATAATATTTCTCGATATTAATATTCAGCACAACGCTTAACGGCATTGCACATTCACTCGAAAAGAAATGTGGGGATTGAGCAAACGATTACAAGAGAAATCGATACAAAACCAAATAAAAAACCGCACTTTATAGGTGAACGGCTTAGAAACACTGATCTGATGAAATATGGCTAAACCAAGGTTAATCACTCAACGCGCTGGAGAGCAGCTTGGCCGTCACATCCACCACCGATAACACTTGGTCATACGCCATTCTCGTCGGGCCGATCACACCTAGCACGCCCACGCGCTGGCCTTCTTTTTCATACGGCATGGCGATCACCGAGCACGCTTCTAAAGCTTCATAACCCGATTCTTCACCGATATAAATGCTGATGCCTTCGCCATGCAGGCTTTTGCTGACTAAATCTAACAACACTTGTTTGGTGTGGAAGGTATCTAACACACCTTTTAACTGTTCAGTAGCGGCGAAATCAGGCAAGCCCATTAAATTATCTTCGCCCGACACCAATACCGCGCTTGTCGGCGTTTCATCGTTTAATAAACCCTGCGCCATTTTCACCGCAGTTTGCATCGCGCCTTGCATTTCGGTGCTGTCTTGCTGCATTTTATTGAGCAAATCTTGGCGCACTTCAAACATTGAACGATGCGCATAGGCATCATTAAAATAATTTGAGGCGCGCACCAATTCTGAATCAGTGTATTCTTGGTCTAGATTCAAAACCTTGTTCTCAACCATGCCGTCTTCGGTGACTAAAATCGCCAGCACGCGGCCTTTTTTGAGTTTTAAAAACTCGATTTGTTTAAAGTGGCTAAACTCGCTGTCGGGCATCGATACCACCCCAGCAAAGGAGGTTAAGCGCGAAAGCATTTGCGAGGCATTGGTTAACAGCTGCTTAGGGTCATCATATTGCTGTAAGGCATTTTTGATCGCTTGATTTTTATCATTGTGCAAGGGCTGAGCGTGCATGAGCTGATTGATATAAATTCGGTAACCCGCTGGCGTGGGAATGCGTCCTGCTGAGGTGTGCGGCGAGTGAATCAAGCCCATTTCTTCTAAGTCTGCCATCACATTACGCACGGTGGCAGAGCTGACATTTAGATCTGACGCTTTAGCCAGCACGGTTGAACCAACGGGCTGCCCCGTTGAAACATAGTTATGAATAATGTGGTTGAGCACCTTACCGGCGCGTTCATTAATTAGGGCTGACACGGCTTACATTATGTTTTGTATTGAATTGATCTTGTATAATACCAAATCATAGCAACCTATTATGTAACAGATGCAGCATAAAACCATCGGATTATTCGGTAAATACGGCTCGACCACCGTTGAATCGACCCTTGAGAACGTCAAAAACTTACTCGAAAGTTTTGGCGCAAGCGTGTTGCTGGGTGATACCACCGCTTCTGAAATGACGGGGGAGCGCATTTTAGATAAAACACAGTATGAATCGTTAGATTTTGCAGTGGTCGTGGGTGGAGATGGTACATTATTGCATGCTGCGCGCACCTTAGCCGCCTTTGGCACGCCGATTGTCGGCATTAATTTAGGGCGTTTAGGTTTCTTAACTGATATTCCGGCTGATGAAATTGAATTTGGCCTGCGCGCCATCAAAGACGGTGAATATCGAATAGAACAACGCGATATGCTAGAAACCATTGTAAGTTCAAGCAAAGATAACACTGAAAACCGTTATCTTTCATTGAATGATGCAGTGATCAGCAAGGGTGATACGGGGCGTTTAATTGAAATGTCGATTCATGTCGATGATGTGTTCGTCTCTAAAACGCGCAGTGACGGCTTAATCATCGCCACGCCCACAGGTTCTACCGCTTACGCCCTATCCGCAGGCGGGCCAATTATCGAGCCTACTTTACCAGTGGTGGTGTTAGTGCCTATTTGCCCGCACACCTTAAGTAACCGCCCGATTATTCTCGGCCAAGATAGCACGATCCGCATTTCAGAGATTCAACTCACCGATAACCACGCCACTTTAGCAGTGGACGGCATTATTGTACAAGTGATCACGGGCGATGAACGCATTACGCTGGCTAAGGCTGAGCACGCTTTAAAGCTGATTCGCATTGATAACCACAGCCATTTTGAAGCCTTGCGCGTTAAACTTGGCTGGACGAGCTAACCCCACGTCTATCAACCCGTGCTAAACGAGCTACACATCAAACACTTCGCGATTGCGGAGCATATAGAACTAGATTTTTCCTCAGGTTTAAGCGTCATTACTGGCGAGACGGGGGCGGGTAAATCTATCATTATTAACGCCTTGGGGCTGGTGTTAGGCCAGCGCGCTGAGGCCAGCGTGGTAAAGCACGGGCAGAGCCGTGCTGAAATTCAAGCGGGGTTTGATATCCGCGAACAACACGCGCTGAAAGCCTTATTGGTTGAGCATGATCTAGACGAAGACGACAGCTGTTTCTTACGCAGAGTGGTACAGGCTGAATCAGGCAGTAAGGCGTATGTGAATGGCCGCATGGTCACTGCCAGTTTATTACGCGAGATCGGCGCGTTGCTGATGGACATCCATGGCCAACATGAACATCAATCTTTACTGCAAGCAGATACTCAGCGGCAGTTATTAGACCGCTATGCAGGTATTTATTCGCAGGTTGAACAATTATCTGAGCATCATCGAGCGTTGAACCTAGTGGTTGCTGAACTCAAACAGCTTCGTTTAAACGCTGCCAGCCAACATGAAAAAATTGATTTCTTGCAATTTCAAGTCGATGAGCTGAACCAGTTCTCGCCCAGAGCCGATGAATGGCCCGCCTTACACACACAACATCAACGCATTCACCACCAAGCAGAATTGGTGGCAGCCGTGCAACAGGCTGAAACCGCCTTATTTATGGACACGGAAGCCCAGCTAAGCGCCAGTGCACAGCTTGCGCATGCCATCACAGGGCTAGAAACCGCCTTGACGATAGACCCTGCACTTAACAATGCGCGCGATATGCTGCTCGAAGCGCAAACCCTCATTCAAGAAAGTGAAGCGGATATTCGCAATGCAGCAGAATCATCGGCCTTAGATGAGACTGAAATGGCTCAAATTGAGGCGCGTTATACAGGCTATATGGAATTCGCGCGCAAGCACCGTATTGAACCTGAACAACTTTACACCACCTTTGAGCAACTGCAATCAGAGCTGGACGCACTCGACAACCCAGAACAAAACGAAAGTACATTGCTTAACCGCATTCAAGGCCACGCAGATGCGTATCACGCCTTAGCCCAGACCATCAGCCAACAGCGCCAGTACCATGCCAAGAAACTCAGTCAGAAAATCACTGAGATCATGCAGTTACTGGCAATGGAGGGCGGCGAATTCATCATTGAACTTGAGACCGCCCAAAACGCCTTCGGCGACGTTGATTCTTCACTTGCGCTTGAAAATATTGGCCGTGAAACTGGCAATGAAAAGGTGTTCTTTAAGGTCAGCACCAATAAAGGCATGCCTGAGCAGGCTTTGCATAAAATCGCCTCAGGCGGCGAGCTTTCGCGTATTTCCTTAGCCATGCAGGTAATTTTATCTGATTTAAGCGAAGTGGATACCTTGGTGTTTGATGAGGTCGATGTAGGCGTAGGCGGCAAAACCGCTGCGGTGATTGGTAAAATGCTCGCGCAACTGGCCGATGCTAGGCAAATATTATGCATCACGCATTTACCGCAAGTCGCCTCATTTGGGCAGCATCATTACCATGTGCATAAGCACCAAGGCGAGCAAGTACAGTTAAACATCAGCGCCTTAAACGCGCAGGATAAAATCTCTGAAATTGCACGCATGGTCGGCGGCGAAACCATTACCGACGAGACCCTTGCGCACGCACGTAGCTTAATTCAGAGCAGTTCATCCGTTTCAGCGCCTAAGCCATGAGCGAGATGAAACCTCAAGCTGCAAAAATCATCCATGCTCAAGGCATCCATGATCTACTGGCGCAATACAGCAAACAAGAGATTCTGCTGCCGCGCCCTATCAGTGAAATTTACACCCTAATTCCGCAGTTTTTTGTCATCTTAGATGAACGTGATGATAAATACGATGTGATTGCTTGTGTGGCAATAGAAGTGTTTAGCGATGAATTAGCCGAAGTGCGCAGCCTGGCCGTTAACCCAGATTACAAAGGCCAGCACTTAGGTGAGCAATTATTAATCACCATAGAAGATTACGCGCGCAGCTTAGGCCTTAAGAAGATGATGGCCTTGACTTATGTTGATACCTTCTTTCATAAATATGGCTATGAAACCGTCGAAATGAGCAGCTTGCCTGAAAAAGTCTGGCGAGTTTGTGTAAAATGCCCCAAGTTTCATCATTGCGATGAAATCCCTGTTTTAAAAATACTTTAATCATGAAAAATACGCTACTAATTCCTTTAGTTTTAACACTCGCCCTCAGCTTAAATGCTTGTCTATATAAAATGGACATCCATCAAGGCAATATTCTAGACGACGATAAAATCAGCCAACTTAAAACGGGAATGGGTAAAGCTGAGGTACTGGCATTGCTTGGTTCGCCTCAAGTAGCTGACCCATTTCATGTTCAGCGTTGGGACTATTATTCTTCAAGCAACCGTAAAAACCGTACAGAGCAAAATCAAAAAAGTGTGACGCTGATGTTTAAGGGCGATCGACTACATGAGATTATTAAGTAACTCCTCCTGAAAAGCAGTTCTGCTTACTCAACACAGACTACCGAATTTCTCATGCTTAGCATCTTATAAATTACGAAGGTATGTGTGACTA
>JAZGFQ010000226.1:0-7906 GCA_036479635.1 Arenicellales bacterium | reverse complement strand
CATAAGCCACAATTACACGTGCTCAGTGATAATGATTCAGGGGTAAGGAATCATAAGCATTTACACAATATACGCTCAGTGTTTAAAACTAATGTAGCGCACGGCATGATTATAGGTGCATGGATCGGCCTAGGGGCCGCGCTCCTTACCTTAGTGGTGACACATCTAAGTGGCTGGGTAAGTGATTATACGTGGATGCCGTTTGTGTTTTTAGCGGTTGTTGCGCTGGGATTTTGTACGTGGGCGGGTGGCTTATATGGTATTCAATCGCCGCATAAAGATTTAAAACAATTTGAGTCACAATTAAAAAACGGCAAGCATGTTTTTATTGTGGATATAGATTCTCAGCAAAAAAGTATTCTAGATACAATTGTTGAAAAATACCCCAGCTTAAAGTTAGCCAATGAAGGTGAGTCTACGCCGCGTTGGGTGGTGATGGGGCAGCATCGTTTCCAAAAATTCACCACAGAAACCTTTCCTTAAAAATAAGCGAGGGTGTGTGATTTAGAAAATGAACAGCGTTGAATATGCGATCAAACAAGGTGTGTGATCGTTGGTTTAGGAGATGGTTTTCCTAAGGAAACGTAAATTATAAATTAGCTGCGCGCCCAGTCGGTACGCGCAGCTAGAAGCTTTAAGGCTTTTTTGGAATCTGATATTCAGATACTTTTTGGAAAGAATCCCAAATTGTATCGTAACCAACAAAGCCTGGGCCTGTGATTTCTTTCTGACGGGTTACTAATTTGTGTGTTTTGCCTTCAGGCACTTTTGGTCTAACTGCAGGTTGCTCGCTCATAAATCACCTATTGTGTGTGTGCCGAGATAACCGCTGCACGCATTGCAAACTAAAAACTACCTCGATACCCATAGTTTTTCATCTTTAGCGATAAAAATAAACATAGAAATATCAAGAGTTGCATAAATTATTATGATGCGGGTGATTTTAAGAGCTTATTTTCCTTATTTATGAGCGATTCAGGCTATTCTGAGAAATACAGTCAACATCACGAATTATGATAAAGCACGGAATTTGGAGCTGTGCTGCCAATCTATTCAAAATAGGCGGCCAAATATTCATCAAATGTTAGGCTGTCTTTTTGTTCAATGTCGGTTTGTTTTAATAGGGAATCATGCGCTTGTTGTTCAAACTGGGTTTTAGATTCATTGTTTTGAACCAAGTGTTTGAAGAATGACTCATGCCGCTTAGCTTGATATTGGGCGAAGTCAAAAAAACTTGAATGTTCATTCATGACGTCATCTAAAATTTTTCCAGAAGGCGTTTTATGGGCATCTTTTATTTTCTCTACTTGTAAAGATAAAACGTGCGTGTATCTATCAGAAAAATGAATAGAATCAAGTATTTCAGCAATGGGGTGCATGTTATCAATGATTTTTTCCGCCCAGTTTTTTAAGGGGGTGTCTTTACCATTCTCATCAAGTGTTAAATCAGGTTCGCGGCCGCGCATGATGGCAAGATTATTGTTTGATTTACAGCGTTGCATATCCTCGGTGGTCATGTCTGGGCTGGCTTCGAATAGACAATATAGCAGGAACATATCTAAGAAAACGATGGTTTCTTGGTCGATGCCAATCGGTACATAAGGGTTTAAATCGATACACCTGACTTCAACATATTCTATGCCACGCTCAATTAGAGCCGTGCTGGCGCGCTCGCCTGTCTTAGCGACGCGCTTAGGTCGAATCGAGGCATAAAACTCATTCTCGATTTGTAATAAATTAGTGTTGAGTTGCTGATATTCGCCGTCTACTTTTACGCCGATTTTTTCATAATCAGAGTGGCTAGTATTCATTGCTTTGAGCAGAGAATCGGTAAAGTTCTCTAAATCGTTATAACAGACTTTAATCCCGTCTTGCGCATCATTGCTATAACCAATGTCGCTCATTCTCAGTGAGGTGGCGTAAGGCGCATAAAAACTATTACCTTCAAAATCATCTAGCTCATGATCCTGCCCTTGTAAGAAGGTCTTACACACACTCGGTGAGGCGCCAAATAAATAAAATAATAACCAAGTATGACGATGAAAGTTACGAATGAGTTTTAGATATTCGTCTGAGATAGCATCGGTTAAATCTGCTTGATTAGTTTTACCTAAGTAGTGAGGCCAAAACTCTTTGGGCAAAGAGAAATTGTAATGAATACCGCTAATGGTTTGCATTAAGCGGCCATAGCGATGGCCCAAACCCTCGCGGTAAATCTCTTTCATCTTGCCCACGTTTGAGGTGCCAAAACGCGCGATGGGGATGTCCTTTTCTTTACGTATAATGCACGGCATACTGTTGACCCACAGTTTTTCATTGCCAATGTTTTGATAAGTGTAATGGTGCGCATCGGTTAAGAAATTCGTGAGAGTGTCAATGTCGGTGCTGACGGGTGAGACGAATTCAAGCTGTGCTTCGCAGTAATCAGTGGTGATGCTGGGGTGGGTTAAGGCAGAGCCCAGTGCTTTAGGGTGGGTGGTGTCTGCTAATGCACCATTAGGTTTAACCCGCAGGCTTTCTTTTTCAATGCCGCGATGGATTTTCTTAAACAGGCTTTCGATGCCAAGGCTGATCACTTTTTCTAGATTTTGTTTGAGTGAGTTCATGTTTAGATAAAGTTTAAATTAGGTTAAATATAACTGATCAAGCTCTCAGAGACGTCTAAAAATTGGTCAATTATTTTTGTTATTACTTGAAACCATTCGCATAATCTAATAGCTTCAAGATTCAATTCATTTTTGAATATTCTAAGGCTCATGCGCAACTTAATTGTTATCTCTGATGACCACCCCTTATTTCGCCAAGCTTTACGCGAGACCATTGAACCTATTTTCAAACAGGCTGAGATTATCGAGCTGGAATCTTTAGAAGAGACCAAAACCATTTTAGCTGAGCGTGAAGTTGAGCTGTTATTATTAGATTTACGCATGCCTGATAGCCAAGGCTTAACGGGCTTGATGATGATTAAAGGCACGTATCCAGCCTTGCCCGTGATTATCGTCTCTGCCAGCGAAGAAGCTGAAACCGTGCGCTCAGCGATTCAAGCAGGGGCATCAGGCTATATTTATAAATCCTACTCTTTAAAGCAAATCCATGATGCCGTGGCGATGGTGAATCAAGGTGAGGTGCATATCCCCGATGAAATTGATGGCAGTGTCACCGATCATGAACATCAAGATTTAGACGCGATTGCTAAAATTTCCAGCTTAACGCCGATGCAGCTAAAGGTGTTTTTATTTTTATCCGAAGGCTTGATGAATAAGCAAATTGCGGCAGAAATGGATATTTCAGAAGCCACGGTAAAAGCGCATGTTACGTCGATCTATAAGAAGCTTGGCGTGCGTTCTCGAACGCAGGCGGTGATGGTGTCTAAAGCCTTAGATTGAGCCTAGTTTTTAGTAGTAAATCTGCGGTTTAAGTCTTAATCATATCTGTCATTGCGAGCAAAGCGTGGTAATCCTAGGGCGACACTCAAGGGTGACACTTCGCCAAGATTGAGGATTCGTAACGAAGCGTGTTGGTATTGATGTAATTTACAGCGTCGAAATGAGATTGCCGCGTCACTGCGTTCCTCGCAATGACGCGATAATTTTTTAGTGCCATCAACTCACCACTCGCATACTTGCCAGTCTAGTCAAAATTCCACGCAAAGCAGCAGGTTCTACCGGCTTGGCAAGAAACACATGGCCGTTTTCTAGTGTTTGGTTTTTGATCGCTCTATCTTGCTCTGCCGTTACTAATACGCCCGTGATGTGTTGATTTACTTGGGTAGCATAATTCAAGAAATCCAAACCTGTTTCAGGCTCATCTAAGCGGTAATCTGCCAAGATCATGTCAATCTGTTGCTGCTGTTTATTAAGGGCAGTAACGGCCTCAGGGTAATGCTGGCAGGTGATGACTTTGCAGCCCCAATTATTTAATAAGGCCGCCATTGCATCTAAGGAATCAGGTGCATTTTCAAGGTATAAAACGGTGATGCCTTTAAGATTGCTCGCGGGCATCCATGTTTTACTTTTAGGCGTGCTTTTCACTTCACCAAAATATCGCGGCACACAAAGGCTAAATTGGCTACCTTGCCCAAGCACGGATGCCACTTTTAAAGGGTGGCCTAGAATTTCAGCTAAGCGTTGGGTGATCGCTAAGCCTAAGCCTAAACCTTGTTGATCTTTATCAGCCGCGTTCGCAATACGGTGGAATTCATTAAATATCAAGGATAAATCAGGTTCAGCAATGCCTGTGCCGGTGTCTAGCACTTGAATAGATAGGCTGTTTGGGCGGCGGCGACAGCCGATGAGTATCTTACCTTGCTGCGTGTAACGAATGGCGTTGGTAATGAGGTTTTGAATAATCGAACGCAGTAAGGTTTTATCGCTGCTCACTAAAATATGGCAGGGTAGAAAGTTGATCTCTATGCCTTTACGCTCGGCTAACGGGCTAAGTTCGGTGATTAAATCTTGCAGTAATTCATCAATATAAAAGGGCTGGATATCAGGCGTAATCGTTCCAGTATCGAGCTTGGAAATATCCAATAATGCGCGTAATAATTTATCCGCATTTACCAGCGAGGAATCTATTTTCTGCAATAAATTATGGTCACGCTCAATGTGCGGTTCGGGTTGGTCAATTAAGCTGTGTGTAAATAAGCGTGCCGCATTGATGGGCTGAAGTAAATCGTGGCTGGCTGCGGCTAAGAAACGCGTTTTAGATTTCGTCACTGATTTCAATTCTTCAGAGAGCTTAAGTGTGGTGGTGTTCTCAGTTTGCAGTTTTTGGTTCAAGCGCTCTAAATCTTGGGTGCGCTCGGTGACGCGCACCTCTAGTAATTCATTGGTTTTGGTGAGCAGTTCAGCGGCCTCCACACTTTGGGTAATATCTTGGTAAATGGCGAAAAAGCCATCAACGTTTCCATCTTGTTGAATTTGTGGAATATAGTTAATTTGGTAGTAAGTGTTTTTATCTGCCTCTGGACTACACCGAAATTGAACCACTTCACCTGATAAAGCACGTTTTATGTAGTTTTTTCGGTCAATAAAATGTTGGTCTTTAAACAAGCTGTTGATGGGCACGTCTTTCATTTCATTAGATGCTTTGCCAACAAATTGGTTATAGGCTTTATTCGAGAAATGCACTTTCTCATCTTGGCCTATATAACTCAACATCAGTGGCAGGTTGTCGGTATAAAGCCGAATACGCGATTCACTGTTCCTAAGCGCTAATTCAATGTTCTTTTGTTCGGTGATGTCGGTAAAACTGGTCACGAACCCACCGCCAGGAATGGGGTTACCGTTAATTTTGATATAGGCACCACGCCGCTGACGTTGTGAGGTATAAGTTTGCCCTGTGCGTAAGTGATTCAAGCGCCTTGAAACTTGTTGGTTGATATCGCCTTCGCCGCAGTCTCCGCGCGCCGCATTGTGCCGAATCAGTGCTTCGATCGGTGTGCCGATTTTCATCAAAGCATCGGGGTAATCAAACATATCCTTATAACGCGTATTCCACGCGACTAGGTTTAAGTTTTTATCTACCACGCTGATGCCTTGGCTGATATTCTCAAAGCTGGCTTGCAGAATATCTTGATTAAATTGCAGTGCTTGCGTGGTTTCATCCATCATCACAAACAAATCTTCAGCGGTCACATCTTCGCCGAGTAATTGAGTGGTGATGATGTGCTGCGCAGAAGAGGCGCCAATCACGCCTGCGATGGCGCGTTCAATGGCGACAATTAAAGCTTTATCGATTTTCTCATCGTCCGCTAAGAGGCTATTACGTGTTGAGTTTTGTTGCTCAAATAACTGTTCGGTATGGCCAGAGCCGATGATGCTTTCGCATAATACTTTGGCATTCGCCACAGTGGCATTGACAGCAAAGTGCGGGCCATCGGAGAGGTTGCTTTGCTCTACTAGGGTATGGGTGAAAATACTGGCCTGGATTTTATCGAGCACTGTGGGTGCATATCGTAGTGAGCCGATGATCATGCCTGCCACATTAAACAATAAACTCCAAAAAACACCATGGGTTAAGCTGGAAGAAAACTCAATGCTGAATAAATGATGAGGATGTAGCCAAGTGAAATTGGAGAAAATAGCATTGAGTGTGTTTTCTTGAATAAAATTGGGCATGAGTAAGCAATATGCCCAAATAGATGCGCCTGCGGCCAACCCAATTAATACGCCACGTTGGTTGGCGCGCTGCCAATACAAGGCGGCTATCATAGCGGGTGCAAACTGGATGGTGGCGGCAAAGGATAATAAGCCCATGTTGGCCAGCTGTTGGTTATTGCCAGATAACCTAAAATAACCGTAAGAACTGAGTAAAATCAGAATAATGGTGATGCGGCGTATGACCAAAATGAGCTGGCTTAAATCAGGGCGCTTTTGAATGTTTATCCAGCGAGAGCGGATCAGCATGGGCATGACGATATCATTGCTGACCATGGTGCTGAGGCTAATGGAAGCGACTATGACCATGCCCGTGGCAGCAGAAATGCCGCCCAAAAAGGCCAGCATTGCCAGTGAGAATTGAGAGTTTTGTTGGGGAATTAATAGCACGAAAAAATCTGCGTTCTGACCGCTAGGCAAAAGCATTAAGCCTGCTAGGGCAATCGGTACAGCGACCAAACTAATCAGGAGTAAATATAAAGGTAATAACCAACGCGCTGAGGCCATTTGATGGTGATCTTCTGCTTCAACCACGGCCACTTGAAACTGGCGCGGCAACAGCATGATCGCACCCATGCTTAAAATAAGTATGGTTAAGAAGTTCAATAGAGAGAACTGGCTTTCTTCTGAGCCAATGTTGGTGAGCTCAAAGGGTTGGCTTATGATTTGCTGCCACTCAAAATGAGAGAACAATAACTGTGTGGCGTATAAGCCTACGAATAAAATTGCCACCAGTTTAACGATAGATTCAAAGGCGATGGCGTTAATCATGCCGCGGTGGTGCTCTGTGGCGCTTAATTGCCGCGTTCCGAATAAGATGCTGAACAGAGCGAGAATGAGCGCACCATAAAATGCGGTGTCCGTCCAAATGCTAGTGACGGTTTGCTTGACGACACCTGCACTGTTATCGGTGGTGAGTGTTGAAAAAGCGCTGGAAATGGCGTGTAGCTGCAGGGAGATATAAGGCAGGGAGCCGACCACCGCAATGGAACTGACTAAAATCGCAATGTTGCGGCTTTTGCCATAACGTGAGGAGAGGAAATCAGAAATCGAAGTGATGCTGTATTGCTTGGCAATAATAATAATGCGCTGGATGACTTTATAACCAAACACAAACACCAAAATAGGGCCAAGGTAAATCGCAAAGAAATCCCAGCCACTGCGCGCCGCAGAGCCTACTGCACCGAAAAATGTCCAAGAGGAGCAATAGACGGCCAACGATAAGCTATAAACTAAAGACTTATGCCGAGCGAAAAAGCCTGAGGCCGATTTTTGATCACCGCGATAGGCGATGAAAAATAACACTGAGATATAGGCAATCGCAATGAGGGCAATGAGTTCTGTGGAGAGCGTACGCATTTAGGGATTATAGAGCAGATAGAAGAGGGGGGTGATAGTATGATTTTTGCATCAAGCAGAATATACTTAAGTAATAATCACTTTAATTGATGAATAAGTATGAAATATAAAAAATTAGGCAGTAGTGATTTAGGCGTCTCCGAGGTATGTCTGGGCAGCATGACGTGGGGCGAACAAAATACAGAGACCGATGCGCATGAACAGCTAAATTATGCTTTATCGCGCGGCATTAATTTTATTGACACCGCTGAGATGTATGCGGTGCCGCCTAAAGCTGAAACCTGTGGCTTAACCGAGCAATTCATTGGTACATGGTTAGCCAAGCATCCTGCAAAGCGTAAAGAGATTGTGTTGGCCTCTAAAATCGCAGGCAATGGTGTATCTTGGGT
>JAZGFQ010000225.1:0-2814 GCA_036479635.1 Arenicellales bacterium | reverse complement strand
CACCATTAAGCGCCACGGTCATCTCAGGAGAAGTGCCCCATGTAACGCTCGGCACGATCTCTTCGCCCTTTAAGGTAATCTCAGCATCAAAGACTGCATCGACATCGCTATAAAGTGTTTGCCAGTGTGCCACTGCATCTGCCCACTGCGCCTCCGTCGGCGCAAAAGGTTTACCTTTAAAATAAGCAGTGGTTTTATCATCCACCGCCATCATGCCCGAACGCGCGCCCGCTTCGATCGCCATGTTGCATAAAGTCATGCGCCCTTCAATCGACATCTCTTCAATGACCTGCCCTGCAAATTCGATCGCATAACCCGTGCCACCTGCCGTGCCAATGTCGCCGATGATGGTCAAAACTACGTCTTTAGGGGTCACGCCCGCTTGAAGTGCACCCGTCACAGAAATACGCATATTTTTAGATTTACGTTGCACTAGGCATTGGGTCGCTAACACATGCTCCACTTCAGACGTGCCAATACCAAAAGCCAACGCACCGAATGCGCCATGGGTTGAGGTATGCGAATCACCGCAAACGACCGTCATGCCAGGTAGCGTTGCCCCTTGCTCAGGGCCAATCACATGCACAATACCTTGACGAATATCATGCATACCGAATTCTTCAATGCCAAAATGCTGGCAGTTTTTACCCAACGTTTCGATTTGCAGCCTTGAAATTGGATCAGTGATTTGAGTATCAGCCACCGTTGGTACGTTGTGGTCTGGCACGGCTAAAACAGAACTGGTGCGCCAAGGCTTACGCTTGGCCATGTGCAAGCCTTCAAATGCCTGCGGCGAGGTGACTTCATGCACAAGATGTCGGTCAATATAAATCAAGGCTGTACCGCCTTCATCTTGATGGACCAAATGATCATCCCAAAGTTTATCGTAAAGCGTTTTTCTCGCCATTTTCTGAGCCAATTTTGTAAAAGTGAAGGATAGCAAATTGCCTGCCACAAATACATCATTGCTTAGACTATATTGTCTAAGATTACGGTAGACTATCGTCTTTCATTTCACGTTTTATCGACATGCGCACCTCCCAACTATTACTCGCCACCTTAAAAGAAACGCCATCTGATGCAGAAGTCATCAGCCACCAACTGATGTTGCGCGCAGGGATGATTCGCCGCGTGGCTGCAGGCGTTTATACTTGGCTACCAATGGGCTTGCGCACTTTACGCAAAGTTGAAAGTATCGTGCGCGAAGAGATGAACAAAGCGGGCGCGCAAGAGCTGTCAATGCCCGTGGTGCAACCGGCTGAACTATGGCAAGATTCTGGTCGCTGGGAACAATATGGCCCTGAGTTGATGCGCCTGCATGATCGACATAATCGCGAATTTTGCTTAGGCCCAACGCACGAAGAAGTGATTACCAGCTTAGCAAAAAACGAACTTCGAAGTTATCGCCAACTACCGATGACCTTATACCAAATTCAAACTAAATTTAGAGATGAAGTGCGCCCACGTTTTGGCGTGATGCGCTCACGCGAATTCATCATGAAAGATGCTTACTCATTTCATACCACGCAAGCCTCGCTGCAAGAAACCTATGACATAATGCACGCCACCTATCGGCGTATTTTTGATCGCATCGGCTTTGTTTACCGCCCTGTGCGCGCAGATTCAGGCAGCATTGGTGGCGATGCTTCACATGAGTTTCATGCATTAGCGGATTGCGGTGAAGATGATATCGCCTTTTCTACGGGTTCGGATTACGCCGCTAATGTGGAAATGGCTGGGGCCATACCTGATCTCACTGAGCGCGCTGAGGCGAGCAAAGGTTTACGCTTAGTTGATACCCCAGACACCAAAACCATCTCAGCCTTGGTTGAGAAATTTGATTTGCCGATTAAAAAGACCATCAAAACCTTAATCGTTAAGGCCGCTGAAGACGCAGATTCCGATTTAATCGCCTTATTAGTGCGCGGTGATCGCGACTTAAATGAAATCAAAGCCGCCAAATTAGACGGCGTGGCTGAACCTTTAGAATTTGCCAGCGAAGAATCCATTCGTGCGGCCATTGGTGCAGGCCCTGGCTCTTTAGGCGTGGTTAATATGCCGCTGCCGATCATTGCCGATCATGAAGTGGCGATGATGAGCGATTTTGGTGCAGGCGCGAATATCGATGATAAACATTACTTTGGTATTAATTGGGGCAGAGATGCTGATGCTCCAGAAGCCGCGGATATCCGCAATGTGGTTGAAGGCGATGCCAGCCCAGATGGTAAAGGCACCTTAGAAATCAAGCGCGGCATTGAAGTTGGGCATATCTTTCAGCTCGGCACTAAATACAGCGAAGCCATGGGCGCAAAGGTCTTAGATGAAAACGGTAAAGCTTGTACGATGCAAATGGGGTGTTACGGCATCGGCATTACGCGCATCGTCGCTGCGGCGATTGAACAGAACCATGATGCCAATGGCATTGTGTGGCCTGAATCTATCGCACCATTTAGCGTGGCGATTGTGGCAATTGGCTATTTGAAATCTGAGGCGGTTAAAACCAAGGCGGATGAACTGTATCAAGCCTTAAATGATGCGGGCATCGAGGTATTATTAGATGACCGCAAAGAGCGCCCCGGCATCATGTTTGCAGATATGGAGTTGATCGGCATCCCGCACCGCATCACCATTGGAGATCGCGTGCTAGAACGCGGGGTGATTGAATATGTGCACCGCGCCAGTGGTGATAAGCAAGAGTTTGCTGTGGATGATGCGCTTGAAAGCTTACAGAAAATTTTAGGCTAAACATTACCAAAACTTAAATTTCCTATGCGCTTATCGTTGCTATGATCATCATTGATCAAACACAGATGA
>JAZGFQ010000224.1:0-2814 GCA_036479635.1 Arenicellales bacterium | reverse complement strand
GAGAATCTATGCTGCTGCGCAGATTGCGCATTAGGCTGGCTGGGTGGTTTTTTTGAGCTCATCAAATAGGCACTGAAAAGGCGTGCAGAGAGTATAAGCGATTGACGCGAATTTTTTTAGTCTTTAGCGGCTTCAGCCGCTTTAGCTTGGGGCGCTTCGCCGATGCGAGACAGATGCACAATGCCGCCAATAAAGGCATTTACGATGGTTTTAAAACGCATGAGTAAGGCGGTTGAAAGTGCGAGTTCGGGCGGATAACCGAACAAGACGAAGATGGTGGTATAGGCCGCTTCCATTAAACCTAGGCCACCGATTGATACAGGCAGGTTCATGATGAGCATAATGGCCGGCACGGCTAAAAGCATATCAGTGAAAGGGATGTCGACACTAAAGGCTCTGCTGCTGATCCATACGTTAATCACGGCTAACATATAGAACATGGTTGAAATGCTGACGACAAATGCCAAGGTTTTCTTGTCGTTTTTATAGCTGTAAATAGCGTGGTGCACTTCACGTAGCTTGGCAAAAATCTTACTAAAAAATGGATGAATCCTGCCAAACAGGCGCGCAAAAAAATCAAATACGCGAATGTCTATCACCAACCATAAAATGAACAGCACCAACGCAATCACAAACAATAAGCTGTTAGTGATTAAAGGCAGCGCTTGATCATGGCCGAGTAATACAACACCTGAAACCGCGGCTAACACGACCATGCCAATAAAGCGTTCCATGAATACTGAGGCAAAGGCTTCGTAGTTATCGCCTGTGTATTTGCCTAAATCCCAAATGCGCGCGACATCGCCGCCCATTGAAGTGGGCATGAACATATTGAAAAACCGGCCAATATAATAATAGCCAAGCAAACGTAGCAGACTTACTTTGATTTTTTTAGAGCGCAGTAGAATCTGCCAGCGCCATGAGGAAGTAATGTTTAGCAGCACACCGATCAATAAAGACAAAGCAAAATAAACAGGGTTGATATCGCTTAAGATGTCTTTGAAACGTGCCCGACCTTCTTCAGTGTCTAAGCCTGTTTTATGCACCACATAGGCCATCAGCCCAAAGCTGATGAATAGTTTAAGTGCGAAAAAAAGTTTCTTGGCCATGATAGCGTGCTACAAAATGCGCTTAATATTAAGCGAGGTATTTCGCTAAAAAGGTCGCGGTGAGCTTAGCTTTGGCTTTCTCAGCCTCGGCAACGGGCTTCATTTCAGCCGCCACTTCTTTGCGCACACCAAACAATTTAATGATTTGTGCGGCCAATGAATCGGCGTTTAAATCTGCGAAAGGCAATTGCCAGTCGTACATGCCCACTGTGCGCAAGAAGCCTGCGCTTTTGGGGTAAGAGGTTAAACCAATCATCGGGATATTCATCGCGGCGCTGAAAATTAAAGGGTGCGTGCGTAAGCCGTTGTGTAATTCTAAACGGCTGATGATGCCCGTGATGACTTCATAGTTATATTTTAAATCTTTATTGCTGAAAATTTTCACCCGTGCTTTGTGCTTCATTAGGCCGATGGTTTCTTCTGTCACGGCCATATCCATGTGTTGCGTCACAATAAAGAGAATATCTACATCCAAGGCTTCGATAGATTGGTCGGCCGCACCTGCAATGTCTTTACAAAAAGCTTCGCGCGAGTAAGAACCATCCATGCTCCAGTTATCGATATAGGCGTTAACGTTAAAACCGATCGTGCCTTTAGGGTTGGTGAACAAACCTTCTTTGGCGATGATTTTATCGAGTTCAGCTTCACTGGGCGGCACGGTGTTCATCGCGCAATCGGCATGAATGGTGAGCTCAGGGTAGTTTAAATCTAAGTTATCGAAAATCTCTTTGGTAGCGGTGTCACGCGTGATCACTTGATCAGTTGCGTCCAACACTTTTTGAATGGCTTTCTTGCCGTAAGGAAAATCAATCGGGCCAACTGAGACGTTATACAACACAATCGGAATACCCTTACGTTTCGCAAAAGGCGCGAATAAAGCAATCGAAGAAAGGTTATTGAACAAAGGGTTATAAAATTTCCGATCAAATAAAATGTTGTCACAGATTAGAATTAAATCAGTGTCGGTCATGGAGCGATACAGCGGCCAGCCCAAGTTTTTATAAGATAAGTTCCACGGCATCATCGGAATGCCTTTGACATTAAACTTGCCAAATTCTTGCTCAATGTATTTCTTGTTGATGGTTGGTACCCAAAACTCCACGTCATCGTAAAGTTCGCTGATATCGCGCAGCATATTGCCTAAGATGGCCATATCGCCTGCGTTGCGGCCCGAGTTGTTGCCTAAAATAGTGACGCGTTTCATTTTTTCAGTCGTGTAGAGGTTATTCTGTTAGATCGATTGTATGGTTTCTTGAGGGTCAAATTAAACCTTGTTCAATATACCATTTAGAAGTTTGCGCCAAACCCGTTTCGTTATCGTATTTTAAATCGTATTCCAGCACATTGCGTACCTTACTGTTATCAAACTGGCGATCCTTAGTATAAAAACCCACGCGGCGGCGGTAGATAGGGGGCTGCATCCCTAAGCGCGGAAAAATCGCTTTAGAAATATCAGCCGCCAAGAAGAACGGCCAGATAGGTAGGCGAATGGTGCGCGGCGTGGTGCCGATATTCTTGCCAATGGTTTTGCCCATGTCGATGATAGAAATAGGCTCATCGGCGGCACCAATAAAAATTTCGCCCAAGGCGGCTTCTTTGGTGGCGGCGAGTAAGAAGATATTGGTTAAATCATCTACATGAACCAAGTGATACATGCCTTTACCGCTGCCGAGCATCAAGGTAAAACCTTTCTTAGCCATCTTGA
>JAZGFQ010000223.1:0-4075 GCA_036479635.1 Arenicellales bacterium | reverse complement strand
CTACAAAATACGGACAAAAATCGCTTTTAGCAATGATTTGGGCATTGCTTGGAAGGTCAGTTATTTGGTCTTGATGGCTGACAATAATGTTGAGTTTGGGCGTGTTCTTTTTCGCCCATTTTGGAGGGTGGGTAATCTCATTTTTGGCAATGCCCACGCCCCAGCCTTTCTCAGACTTTTTAACATCAAGGTTTCTCGCCATTGCAATAAGTTGGTGGCCAAAACAAATGCCAATGAGTTTTTTTGTGTGTTTGTCTAAAACACGCACAAAATCAATGAGCTGTTTTATCCACGGTAGATCATCATACACCGAGGCTTTACTGCCCGTGGTGATGAAAAAATCATAAGCGTGGATATCCGCCGGGAACTCAGACAACTGACAGTTAAAGGTTTCAAAGTTCAGGGCAGGGCTGATGTCATCGAACATACGTTCGATCATTTGCGGATAATTGCCAAACTCTGCTTGGAATTTCTCCAGCACATCATCGCATTGTAAGATGGCAACCTTCATGTTTGAGCGTGTTTAAAGTGTTCCGCGCACGGCATTGATAAATATCTGTTGATATTCATCGGGGCTAAATTGAATCGGGTTGCCACCTGCAGAAGGGTCATCCACCGCCATTTTACCCACTGTGTCAGCTTGTGCTTCATCAATACCGATCTCAGTTAAGGTGTGCGGAATGTTTAATTCAGCGCGCAGGGCTAATACCCATGCCATAAAGCCTTCAAAGCTAGCGTCATCAAGGCCTAAATATTGGCTAAGACGTTGAATGCGGCTTTCGATTTTAGCGCGGTTAGCTAATAATACATAAGGCATTAGAACCGCGTTGAGCGTGCCGTGATGCGCATCATACAGCGCGCCCAAAGGATGCGCTAAGGCATGCATGCCGCCCAATCCTTTTTGAAAGGCCGTCGCGCCCATGCATGAAGCCACCAACATTTGCGTACGCGCTTCGATATCCGTGCCATCTTTAACCGCACGCGGTAAGAAATCTTTGACTAAACGGATGCCTTCAGTCGCGATGCCTTGCGCCATAGGGTGATAAAACGGTGAGCAATAGGCCTCTAAATTATGCGATAAAGCATCCATGCCCGTGGCAGCGGTCATCATCGGCGGTAAGCCCACGGTGAGCTCAGGGTCTAAGATGACTTCCGCAGGCAACATATTCGGGTGAAAGATGATTCTCTTGATGTGGTTCTCGGCATCGGTAATCACCGAGGCACGGCCTACTTCTGAACCAGTGCCTGAGGTGGTCGGGACGGCAATCACGGGCGCCATCGCTTCAACATTCACATTCAGCCAGTTATCACCGACATCTTCAAAATCCCAAACAGGCCTATCTTGCCCGACCATCAGCGCCACCGCTTTGGCCGCATCCAGCGCAGAACCACCCCCAAAGGCGATGATGCCATCATGATTATTCTCTTTATAAAAAGCCGTGCCATCGTCTACATTTTGACCGTTAGGGTTGGCTTTAATATTTGAGAATACGCCCGCTTTTAGGCCCGCTGTTTTTAGCACATCAAGCGCTTGGGAAATCATCGGCAGGGCGGCAAGCCCTGGGTCAGTGATGATTAAGGGCGCAGTCATGCCCATTGATTTGCATAAGTCAGCGAGTTCTGAGATACGCCCAGCGCCCACTTTTACATTCGTAGGGTAGTTCCAGTTTACAGAGTAAGTCATTGTTTAAAATATCTAAAATTTTATAGATTGGTTTTGATGTGAAACGATTTAGGCCGCGTGAGTGATTCAAAGCCCATCACTGATAAAGTGCAACCATGGCCTGAGTTTTTAATGCCTGTCCAGGCTAAATCAGGGTCAAGGTAATCACAGCGGTTAATGAAAAATGTGCCCGTTTCAATTTGTTGGCCAAGCGCAATGCCGCGTTCAATATCAGTGGTGAAAATGCTGGCGGTTAAGCCAAATTCACTGTCGTTCATTAAGGCAATCGCTTCTTCATCAGAGGCAACTTTCTGAATACCCACCACAGGGCCAAAACTTTCTTCGGTCATCACGCGCATGGAATGATCAACATTACTCAAAACTTGTGGTGCTAAATAAGGGCTGCCAGCTTGATCTAAGGAAAAATCATCGCTTGAAATATGCGCAACTGCGCCTTTTTCAACCGCTTCATTGATTTGCCCGCGCACAAAATCAGCGGCTTTGGCACGCACCAACGGCCCCATGGTAGTATCTGCGTCATCAGAGCGGCCTAATTTAAGTGCTGAAGCCCAAGCCACGGCTTTTTCAACAAAAGCATCATGGATGGATTCATGTACATAAATGCGCTCAATGCCACAGCACGATTGCCCTGAATTGAAAAAAGCGCCATCCATTGCGGTCTCAATGGCATAGTCTACATCTGCATCTGCGCGGACGTAAGCAGGGTCTTTACCGCCTAGCTCCAAACCCACACCAATAAAACGCCCAGCCACGGCTTTTTCAACCATCTCTCCGCCCGGCACTGAGCCGGTGAAGGCGATGTAATTGACGCGTTCATCTTTAATAACCCGTTCGGTATCAGCATGATTTAGGTGCAAATACTGAAACACACCTTCAGGCAGGCCAGACTTTTCAAAAGCTTCATGCAAGCGTTCAGCACATAATGGCGTTTGTGCGGAATGTTTGAGCACCACGCTGTTACCCACCAATAAGGCCGGCATAATGGCGTTGATGGCGGTTAAGTATGGGAAATTCCACGGCGCGATCACAAACACAACGCCAATCGATTCGCGTTGAATCCAGCGCTCGAAGCCTTCTTTTTCAGGAATTTTAATATCGGCTAAGCCTGCGTCGGCTAAATCAATCATTTTGCGCGCGCGCTCTTCCATGCCACCTACTTCACCTGCTGCATAAGCAATCGGGCGCCCCATCTGCCAGCAAAGCTCTTCAGCAATTTGGTCTTTATTCGCCACAAAGGCATCGGTGGCTTGTGTGCAAAGCGTTTTACGCTCTGCTAGGGGCGTATTTTTCCATTGCTTTTGCGCCGTTTGCGCGCGGTCTAGCGCCGCATTGATGTCTGATTCAGTTGCGAAATCGCGCTCAACATAAACAGCGTTATCAATCGGGCTGATGGTTTTTAGTTTGTTTGTCATAGCTTGGGTTCAAGTAATAATATTCAATGGTTCAGTTAAATAATTTCAAAATAGCGATCGAGTTCCCAATCGGTGACATGCTTGCGAAACTCACGTTCTTCCCATTCGCGTGAGGCAGCAAAATGCTCAACAAAGGCATCACCAAACAAGGCGCGCGAAGCATCAGATTGCTTATAGGCTTGCGCCGCCTCCCATAAAGTGCGCGGCAATTGTTGATGCGCTGGGTGGGTTTGCGCGTAAGCATTGCCTTCAATCACTGGGTCAGGCTCCCATTTGTTTTCGATGCCTAGTAAGCCCGCGCCCAATGCAGCGGCTAATGATAAATAGGGGTTGGCATCCGCAGACCCTAAGCGATGCTCAACGCGCTGCGATTTAGCGCTACCGGGAATCACGCGCAGGGCAGTGGTACGGTTTTCTACGCCCCATGTTGCTTCGGTGGGCGCCCAGAAACCTGGAATCATGCGCGAATAACTGTTGAGCGTAGGTGCGATCATGCACAGCATTTCAGGCATGAGCTTTTGCTGGCCTGCGACAAAATGGCGCTGTATATCGCTCATGTTATGGGCTTTATCAGCGTCATAAAAAGCCGAGTTTCCGCCGTTTAAATGGCTGAGTGAGATATGAATATGTCCGCTTTGGCCGGGGTAATCGTTAGACCACTTCGCCATAAAAGTAGCTATCAAGCCGTTATGTTGCGCTAACACCTTCATAAATGTTTTGAACAGCGCGCCTTTGTCTGCGGCATTGAGTGCGCTATCGTAAGTGAGCGCAGCTTCTAAAACGCCTGGGCCTGTTTCTGTGTGTAAGCCTTCTATCGGAAAATCCATCTCCTCAGACATCTGCAAAATTTGATGATATAAATCGGCATGGGTAGAGTTTCGAATCATCGAATAGCCGAACCAATCTGGGGTCATCGGCTTTAAATTAGTATAATTTTTCTCGCGTATGCTGTCGGGGGTTTCATCGAACATGAAGAACT
>JAZGFQ010000222.1:0-6863 GCA_036479635.1 Arenicellales bacterium | reverse complement strand
CTCAATTGTATTTGCCTAGATTATTTGGCCCCAGCCAATATATGATCTTAAATGATGTTTCAATGTTGCCGTTGAAATTATCAGAAGTGTATCGAAAGTTAAGCACATGAAACGACGATAAAAACATCTGTTAAAGACTAGGCATAGCGTTAGAATTAAGCCATCTTATTTTGGAAGCCATCATGTTATTAATGATCGATAATTACGACTCCTTTACTTATAACCTTGTTCAATATTTTGGTGAGCTAAACCAAGACGTTAAGGTGGTGCGTAATGATGAATTTAATATAGATGAACTGGTGAAGATGGCACCAGACTATTTAGTGATTTCCCCAGGCCCGGGTACACCACAACAAGCAGGGGTGTCCATAGAGGCGATAAAACACTTTAGTGCTTCTATTCCTGTGTTGGGTGTGTGTTTAGGGCACCAAAGTATAGGTGAGGCTTTTGGCGGGCAAACCGTTCATGCGCAAAACCTCATGCACGGAAAAACCGATAAAATCCATCATCAAGGCCAGAGTATTATGCAAGAGATGCCTGAACCGTTTGTGGCAACGCGTTATCATTCTTTAGTGGTGGATCAACAAACGTTGCCCGATTGCTTAAAAGTGACTGCGCGTACGGAAGATAATGAAATCATGGCAGTACAACATTCAGAACGCCCAACCGTTGGTGTGCAGTTTCATCCTGAATCGATCAGCACAGAACAAGGCCATCAGTTGTTACAGAATTTTCTAAACCTAGCGTAAAAAGATAAACCTGATTTCATTATGAGCGACATATTAAAAAAAATCCTTCAAGATAAGGTGTTAGAAGTGATTGAGAGAGCGCAAAAAAATTCGCTACCTGCTTTGGCCAGAGAAGTCGAAAACATGCCTGCGTGTCGAGGCTTTGCGAATGCTTTATTAGCCGACGTTGCTGCTGGAAAATCAGGCGTCATTGCAGAGATTAAAAAAGCCTCGCCGAGTAAGGGCGTGATTCGTGAACACTTTGACCCTGCAGACATTGCAAAAAGTTATGCTGATAATGGCGCAAGCTGTTTATCTGTTTTAACCGATGAAAAATACTTTCAAGGTTCAACAAAATACTTAAAAGCCGCCCGTGCGGCGTGTGAATTACCCGTGTTGCGCAAAGATTTTATCGTTGATCCTTATCAAATATATGAAGCTAAGGCGATGGGTGCAGATGCGATTCTACTCATCGCTGCCGCCTTAGGTGACCCAATGATGAGCGACTTAGAACAAACCGCAATGGCATTAGGTTTAGATGTGTTAGTTGAGGTGCATAATGAAGATGAGTTAGCGCGTGCTTTAACGCTACATACACCGTTGCTTGGTATAAATAATCGAAATTTGCGCACCTTTGAAACCAGCTTGAAGACTACAACATCAATGTTAGATTTAATCCCTGACGATAAACTGGTGATTTCTGAAAGCGGTATTCACAGCGTGGATGATGTAAAATATTTACGCGAACATCAGGTAAACGGGTTCTTAATTGGTGAAGCTTTTATGCGCGCTGATAACCCTGGTTTGGCCTTATCTGAATTAATGAAGTAAGCATTACTTAACGAGACACAAGATGTTAACAACAAAACTAAAGCGTGTTGGCCCAATGGCTTTTTCTGCCAGCACAGGCAGCGGCCACACGGTTGTGATGGATGCATCACCTGAAGTCGGCGGCGAAAATAAAGGCCCACGGCCGATGGAAATGTTGCTCATGGGTTTAGGCGGGTGTAGTTGCATTGATGTGGTGATGATCTTAGAAAAAGCACGGCAAGATGTTAAAAATTGCCGAGTTGAAATCAGCGCTGAAAGGGCTGAAACAGAGCCAAAAGTCTTTACTGATATCCAGGTGCATTTCATTGTTGAAGGCCATCATCTCAGTACAAAGCGCGTTGAGAAAGCCATAGCATTATCCGCTGAAAAATATTGTTCAGCATCGATTATGTTGGGTAAAACTGCGAAGATTACGCATGATTTTGAAATCATTGAATCAGAGTAAATTTAAAAATGGATAACATAACAAATTGGTTTAAGCGCCAAGTCGCTAACCCGCAAATTGTATTTTTAAGCATCGCCTTGCTGGGCTTATTGTTGTTCGTTAGTTATGCAGGGCAGATGTTCGCACCTGTTTTAGCGAGTATCGTGATTGCCTATTTATTAGAGGGTATTATCAAATATTTGCGAAAAATAAAAACGCCAAGGCTGCTCAGCGTGAGCATTGTATTTATTGCCTTCATGCTGTTTATTTTTATTATTATGTTTGCGCTAATGCCTTTGTTGTTTAATCAAACCAAAGAGTTAGTGCAGAATATTCCTGCGATGTTAAGCCAAGGGCAGGCGGGTTTATTAACCTTGCCAGAGCGGTATCCTGAGTTGTTTTCAGAACAGCAAGTGAATGATTTAATCAATTTAATTCGAACGGAATTAACGGCATCCGGCCAACGCATTTTGACTTTATCATTAGCCTCCGTCAGTAGTATTATCACCATTTTAATTTACTTGGTCTTAGTGCCAATGTTGGTGTTTTTATTCTTGAAAGATAAAACCAAAATCTTAAAATGGCTGCATGATTTTTTACCTAAAGATCGCCAACTTGCCAGCCAGATTTGGGGTGAGGTAGATATCAATATCGGCAATTACATTCGCGGAAAATTCTGGGAAATTCTGATTGTATTTGTCGCGTGCATCATCACTTTCTCTATGATGAAACTTCAGTGGGCAGCCTTGCTTGCGGTATTAGTCGCGTTGTCTGTGATCATCCCATATATCGGTGCAGCAGTGGTAACGATTCCTGTCGCGATGGTGGCGTGGTTTCAGTGGGGTTGGGGCAATGAGTTTATGTATTTGATGGGTGCGTATTTAGTGATCCAAGCCATTGATGGAAATTTGCTGGTACCGTTATTATTTTCGGAAGTAGTCAATATTCACCCCATTGCAATTATTGTCGGCATTTTATTTTTCGGTGGGCTCTGGGGTTTATGGGGCGTGTTTTTTGCCATTCCGTTAGCAACCTTAGTGCAAGCCGTGATTACCGCTTGGCCTCAGGCAGATCATGAAACATGAACAGGCTTGTAAATAAGTGAAAGGCTTAAATAACAATGACAATTGAAACATATCTGCTTTATACGGTCGTCTCATTCTTTTATATCATCAGCCCAGGGCCTGCGGTTTTTCTCGCGCTAGCAAATGGAATAAGCGGGCGTTTAAAAGCCGTTGTTTTATCTTCCTTGGGAAACATATTGGGTTTGTTTTTGTTATCTTTGGTATCGATGCTTGGCTTAGGCACATTAATATTAACATCTTCATTTTTGTTCTTGGTGGTGAAAGTAATCGGCGCGACGTATTTAATATACTTAGGCATAAAACAGTTTAAAATATCTAAACGCCCACACACTCAAAGCCAAACGTTAAAAGCGAATACAGATAGAACAGATAGCTCATATTGCTTAGAAGGGTTCATGCTGGCAGCCACCAACCCCAAGCCCGTTTTGTTTTTTATTGCAATTTTCCCTCAATTTCTAAATATTGATGACGCGCTTCTACCGCAGTTTTTAATCCTCACTCTGACGTTCATGAGCATTTCATTTTTCGTTTTATTTCTGTATGGCTATTTAACAAAATCAGTAAAACCGGTGTTTGCAAATCAATCAAACATGAGGTGGTTTCATCGCATAACGGGCGGCTTATTTATTGGCATGGGCATTGGTTTGTTGCAATTAAAAAACACGACGCATTAATTTATAAAGGCGTTAATTCCAAAGGAATAGTCGTATCAATATCCATCTGCGCTAAAGCTTTTCGAATCGCGCCCTGTAAGGCTTCTTCAAATACGGGGTGGTAAAAAGGATAACGCAGCATATCTTGCAATGTGCGTTCTTGCTCAATGCACCATGCGATTAAATGCGCCAAATGTTCTGCGCGCGGCGCGACCATACACGCGCCTAATAATGTGCCAGTTTGTTTATCGGCATAGAGTCGAATCAAGCCTTTGTTATTACCCATCACTAAAGCGCGGCCGTGCGGCCCCATGGCAAAATCTCCAATGACGATATCATCTTCGTTGAGTTGGTCTAAAGAGGCGCCTACCTGACAAATATTCGGCTCACTAAAGGTGATGTGTAATGGCACATTGCGTTTGAATTTTGTGAGTGAATTCGTACCTGCATTATGCCCTGCGATGCGCCCTTCATAGCTGGCTTCATGCAAGATTGGGCTATCGTTATTGGCATCCCCTGCAATGAAAATATGCGGCGCATCTGTGAGCGCCATGGTGTGGGCATCATAGTCAGGTAGACCGTTTTCATCTAGGGAGATACCCAAAGCGTCTAAGCCGACTTTATCAATATTAGAGCGGCGCCCAACACTCACTAATACACGTTCAACATCAAAGCTTTCATCGCCAGCGGTGACGCGAATTAAATTACCATGCTTTTCTAAACTGGCTTTTTGGTCTAAAAGTAATGGAAACTCTTTATTGATTAACGCAATGGCGATTTTATTAATTTCAGGGTCTTGTAAGCCTGCGATATTACTCAGTGCGTCAATGCCTTTTACATCCACATCCATCTGGCTTAATGCTTGGCCTAACTCCAAACCAATCACGCCAAGGCCAATCACCGCCATCGATGCGGGCAGGCTTTCTTGTTCAAAGAATTGATCGGTGCTCATCACTTGATCCTCTAAGGCTTGCCAAGCGGCCGGCAACATTGGTCGGCTGCCGACGGCCAGAATGATCTTATCCGCGCTGAAGGTTTCATTGCCCACTTTTAAGGTATGCGCATCGATGAATGTGGCGTGTTCATTGATGAATTTCTCGCCCATTTGATCGGTGGAGTTGCTCAATACTCGATCAACCAAAATATCTCGCACGTCTTGCACGCGCTCCATCACATCTTCAGTATTAAGGCTTAAAGCATCACCGCCTTCAATACCGAGCCGCCCGAATTGTTTACGCGAATGAAACTGCTCAGCAATATGAATAAAAGCTTTAGAGGGCATACAGCCCACGCGCGCACAGGTGGTGCCTAGTTCTTCACCGCCATCGAGCAGTACAAAGTTTTTAGTGTGGCGCTTAACTTGGCCTGTCGCGTTTAAGCCTGCGGTGCCAGCGCCTAGAATGATTACGTCAAAGTGTTTAGTCATAATGAATGTATGAAAATGAGTTAGCGTGTTTCACTGAGCAGGCTTTGTATCATGTGGTGCGCTTGCTCAAGATAACCACCGCCGAATAAATGATAGTGGTTTAAGATATGGTATAGATTATAAAAGGTTTCGTGGCTGGGGTAATGCTCACTCAATGGGTAGATTTCTTCATAAGCCGCGTAAAAATCGTCTGGGGCTGCGCCGAATAACTTTGTCATGGCTATATCTGCCTCGCGGTCGCCATAATAATGCGCTGGATCAAAGATGATTGGTGCGCCTGTTTGATCAAAGCCCCAATTTCCTTGCCATAAATCACCATGTAGGCATGAGGCAGACGGCATAGCATCAAAAAAGGTTTCCATTTCACTGCCGAGTAAAAACCCCGCATCAATTATTTTAGTGGGCGCGCTTTTTTGGATGAGTAATTCTAGTTGAACGCCTAAGCGTTGTTCGCGCCAGAAATCAAACCAGTTTGTTGAGCGTGTATTCACTTGCACACTGCTACCAATATAATTATCAAAATCTGCACCGTATTGTTCGGCGTGTTGTAAATGTAGCTGCGCCAGTTGCTGGCCAAACTTTCGATGGTTATTATTATTTGCCTTTGAAAGGTCGATGGCGTGCAGTGCAATATACGCGGTGCCTTCTTCTGTGCCTGTGCAAATAACCTTAGGGGTTTGGATACATTGATATTGCGCAATTTCCGCTAAGCCCATGGCCTCTGTTTCAAACATTGGCAGTAAGTGCGATTGATTTGTTTTGATAAACACACGTTGTTCATCTGTGCCCACGATAAAGGCTGAGTTTATACAGCCACCACTCACCGTGCCTAAGCTATGTGCATCTAAGCGCCAGCGTGTTTTTTGCTCAATATGCTTGAGAATTTTTGGCCAAGGAATCATCGTTATTATATGGAGAGAGGCGCATAAGTTGGCGGGTTAGATCATTAGGTTTAGAGCGAAAGCAAGGCTAAAAGTAAACTTTATTCACATTTTTACATGCAATGTGTAAAAAGCACTGAGGTTACGGTTCAAGCTTGATAATGCTCCGAGTTGTGCGCTGCAAGGTGTTGTTATAAAAAGAAATATCGGTAATTGCTTAATTTTTAAGCAGCGCTTAAATTATCGTTTAAAAGCCTATGATAACAACTACGCTCAAACTTTATTCACAAACTTATCCACAGATATTGTGGAATAAGTTTTTATAAATATTTACGCGCTCGTGCGCCTTTCATCCCTTTTTTATTGAGTGCATGTTACAGTTCAAATATGCCTGTCTCTCCCTTAGAACCTACGCCTGTTTCAGAGCCTATTTCACGGCCTGTTTGCGTTGATGTTGCGTTGGATGTACCGCTACGTCAGTTGTTTTCTTATACTTATGAGACTGCAGTGCCTGCCATTGGTGCACGCGTAAAAGTGCCGTTTGGTCGGCGTAAAATGGTGGGTGTGGTCGTGGCACATGGCGATATCTTGCCAGAGCACTATTCGCTTAAGCCCATCGATGAAGTGCTAGAAGCCAGTGCGATTTTTGAAAAAGAATTTATGCAGCTCATCGATTGGGTGGCGGCTTATTACCATGCGCCGATCGGTGAGGTGTGGCGAACCGCCATGCCGAAGGTATTGAAACAAGGTTTGCCGCAAACGCATGGCGTTTTAGAGATTGTGTATCATTTAAATAATTCGGCAGAAGCATTGCCTGAATCATTACATAAGGATT
>JAZGFQ010000221.1:0-4983 GCA_036479635.1 Arenicellales bacterium | reverse complement strand
GAAATTAAAAAATTCTCTTTACTATGTGAAGATGGTAAGTGTAGTGAATATATAGACATAATGGTTGATGAAATTGTTGTTAAGCCAGAAACAATTATTAACAGAAAAAATGTTAAATTGAGACCTCAGCATAACTCAGGCGACGAGTAAAAACGTCTAAAATAATCCTGCTTGGCGTTGTGAATTTGACTAATAGCACGCTATTAGCTGCAATTCACGCCTTAATCAGAAAGATTTTAACCATTTTTCTTTCGCCTCTGAGTTATGAAGAGGTCTCTATTTAAGAATTTATTGAGTAAAAATTGCGTGATTGAAATAGAAAAAACCGCCTTATCGGGCGTGGTGATTGTTAAAAACAAAGTGTTCGGCGACGAGCGCGGGTTTTTCATGGAGACTTTTAATCAACAACGCTTTGAAAGCGTAGGCTTGCCTACACACTTTGTGCAAGACAATCATTCGCGCTCCAGTAAGGGCGTGTTGCGCGGCTTGCATTATCAATATCCGCAGTGGCAGGGTAAGTTGGTGCGAGTGTTGTCTGGTGCTATTTTAGATGTGGCAGTGGATATTCGCCCTGATTCGAAAACCTATGGTGATTGGGTGAGTGTTGAATTAAACGATGAAAACCGTTATCAATTGTATATTCCCCCCGGCTTTGCACATGGTTTTGCGACGCTGTCTGATACTGCCGATGTGGCTTATAAATGCACCACGGCCTATAAGCCTGAAGATGATGCAGGCATTTTATGGAATGACCCTGATATTGGTGTTGAGTGGCCGTTAGATATCATCGGTGAGCCGCAAGTCTCTGAAAAAGATGCCAATGCTCCGCGCTTGGCTGATATTAAACTTACTTCATAAGCACCATGCGCATCCTTATTTTTGGCAAGAACGGGCAGGTGGGCAGCAGCTTAATTGAGTTGCTAGCAGACGAGCATGAAGTGAAAGGCTTAGACCAAACAGATTTAGACTTAAAACAGGTGGATGACATTGACGCTACCATCAGCGATTTTAAGCCTGATTGGGTGATTAATGCCTCGGCCTATACAGCGGTTGATCGCGCTGAGGATGACGCTGAGCTGGCAGATGCGGTGAACCATTTAGCGCCAGCGGTGATGGCAAAAGCCTGCGCAGCCTTGCAGTGCGGTTTTATTCATTATTCCACCGATTATGTGTTTGATGGCACCTCTAAAACACCGTATGTGGAAACCGACGTGCCGAGCCCACAAAGCGTTTATGGTGAGACAAAATTAGCAGGAGAGCTAGCAGTGATGCAGGCTTACCCGAGCACGATTATTTTACGCACCGCGTGGGTATATGCCAAATTAGGCGCGAATTTCGTGAATACCATGTTGAGGTTAGCCGCTGATCGCGATGAACTTGGGGTGGTGGCAGATCAATTCGGCTCGCCCACTTTAGCCTTTGATCTTGCTGAGGTGACGGTGAGTATCTTGCAAAAAACCGCGTTAGATCAATTAACGAATGTAGCAGGGGTTTACCATGCAACGGGTGCGGGCACAGCGAGCTGGCATGATTTCGCAGCTGAAATTTTCAAACTTTCTGGTGTGAGCATCAAGCTCAATGCCATTACCACCGCAGATTATCCAACGCCCGCACCGAGACCACAGTATTCGGTGTTATCGAACGAAAAACTGCATCGTGTGTTTGGTGTGCGTTTGCCAAGTTGGCAGCAATCATTACAAAAGACCTTAGCCTAGGTGTCCGCTCCTAAAGTATCTGCGGCCAGTGCGGCGGCGTTAGCGGCAGGGGGTATCTTCTCTCAAGCGTTGCCAGACTTTAACCCGCGCGAAAGCCAACAAGCCTTGGCTGAGAACGTTGGCAACACGATTGATTCTGGCGGCGTGTTAGTGGCTGAATCAGGCACAGGCACAGGCAAAACCTTTGCCTATTTGGTGCCGGCGATTTTATCTGGGCGACAAATCGTGATTTCAACGGGTACGCGGCATTTACAAGACCAGTTGTTCTATCGTGATTTACCCGTGGTGCGCAAAGCTTTAGCAGTTTCGCCTGATGTAGCTTTACTTAAAGGCCGCTCAAATTACTTGTGTATTTATCGCTTAAAACAGCTCGGGCAAGATAGTGCGCTTAGATATCAAAAAGACACCTTAAAAAAGCGCACCATTTTAGAGAACTGGGCGGCGACCACGCCTTATGGCGAGATCGCGGATGTCTCTGAACTCGATGAGCAGGACCCGATTTGGCGGCAAGTTACCTCCACCTCTGATAATTGCTTAGGTAGCGAATGCCCTGATTTTAAAGCCTGTTATGTGAATAAAGCTCGGCAGCGGGCGATGAAGGCGCAGTTGGTGGTGGTGAATCATCATTTATTCTTCTCAGATGTCTCACTAAAAGAAGAAGGCTTTGGTGAGTTATTACCTGATTATGATGTGGTGATTTTTGATGAAGCGCACCAAATCCCTGATGTCGCGACGCGGTTTTTCGGTTTTACCGTATCCACCTTCCAGCTAAATGAATTAGCGCGGGATGTGTTGGTAACCGAAGCCAAAGAGAAAAGCGGCGTGCCTTTGCAAGATTGTGTCAGTAATGTGCAGGCTTGCATCGCGCCCTTGCACTTGGCTGTGTCTAAACATCAGCGCGGTTCAAGCACGTTGATCGTTGAAGACCCTGCATGTTTATCATCGATTAACAACTTATTAGATGCGCTGGCTGATTTAGAAACCTTGTTATCCAATGCCGCTAACGCAGGCGATGGTTTGCAACGTTGCCATGAGCGCACTTTGCAAACTCAGGGGTATTTATTGAGCTGGCTGGAACACAGCGCACGCGCAGGTGAGATGGTCTGCTGGTTTGAGACCACGCGCGCCAATACACGCTTAACTGCCAGCCCGTTGAGTGTGGCTGAGCAGATGCGTAAGATCTTAGCGCAACCTGAGAAATCAGCTATTTTGACATCAGCCACCTTAGCGGCGGGTAAAGATTTCAGTTTCTATTTGCAAAACTTAGGCTTAGATGAAGTTGCCACTGCACATTACGACAGCCCCTTTGATTACGCGAATAATGCCTTACTTTATTTGCCGCAATCATTGCCTGAGCCGCAAGATAGGCGCTTTGTAGAGGCGATGGTTGACGCGAGTTTGCCCGTGTTAACGGCCAGCAAAGGCCGTGCATTTATGTTATTTACCTCGTATGCGATGTTGCACCGCGCAGCAGCGTTGATGCAAAACCATCCCCAGTGGACTTTATTTATTCAAGGCGAAGCACCGCGTGGAGAACTGATTGAACAGTTTCGTAAAACAGATGACGCAGTGTTATTGGGTACGGCTTCATTTTGGGAAGGCGTGGATATTCAAGGCGAAGATTTATCGTGTGTCATTATCGATAAATTGCCGTTTGCGCCACCGAATGACCCTGTTTTAAGTGCACGATTAAAGAAAGTTGAGCAAGCAGGCGGAAAGCCTTTCTTTGATGTGCAAATCCCCGCCGCAGTGATCAGTTTAAAGCAGGGTGCAGGGCGCTTGATTCGTGATGAAAATGATAAAGGCGTGCTGATGATTTGCGATGCGCGTTTAAGAACCAAAGGTTATGGTACGAAATTTGTGCAAGCTTTACCCCCGATGCGCCAAACCGCTGAATTAAGCGACGTGACGCGTTTTTTTAGTCGTATTCAATCTTAAGTTTTGCCCATGCGCGTTTTAGCCATCGATACGGTTACCGAAATGTGCTCTGTGGCTTTATCGATTGAGGGTGAAATGATTGTGCGTGAAGTGTTGGCACCAAACCAGCATTCTAATATCGTACTGGAAATGGTGGATAGCGTGATGGATGAGGCAGGGGCGGCGCTGAACAGTTTAGACTTAATCATTAATGATACTGGTCCAGGTTCATTCACGGGTATCCGAATTGGCATGGGCGTGTCTCAGGGCTTGGCTTATGGTGCCGATATTCCCATGCTGGGTGTGGATGCATTAAGTACATTAGCGCATCAAGCAGAAGGTGATGGTTTGGGCGAAGACTCGGACGAAGTGCTCGTTGCGATGGATGCTAGAATGGGGCAGGTGTATTGGGCATATTTTACGCGCATCAATGGCAAGCTATGCTTAAACGGAGATTTACATTTAACCAAACCTGATGAAATCAAGTTAAACAGTGAGCGTCTTCTTGGTATTGGCAGCGGCATGGATGTTTATGCCAAAGTGATTTTCGAGCAATGCATGCTGAATAAAATAATAAAACAGCAATTTCCCTTGGCACAAAATGCATTAAAGCTAGGCTTGGCTTTGCCTGAATCAGATTGGGTAGCCGCAGGAGATTTACTGCCTGTGTATCTTAGAAATGATGTGGCGAAGGTTAGCCAGAAAAGTTTGCTGCCTAAGCTTTAGGAGCATTTCTCTATCGCATTGAAGGCCTGAGGATAGCTATGCATGCTTAGGAAAGGGCTAGCACAACACCTCAAAAGGATGCGTTGCGATTTTTTTATCATCGACCTTAATTTCAGCGCGCCATTTCCCGATAAAACTCGCCATACCAAAGGCGGGGTCAAAAATGCGGCCAATGGCCGCGCCACTGGGGGCTGATAAAGTCAGCCATGCCCAAATGCGCGTGCCCTCACCATAAGAAGTGAATTTATAACGCGTTTTCTCTTCTAATTTATTGCCAGGGTTCATCCAGTTAACCACTAGTTGATGCTCCTTATTATGGCTGCCTGCTGTTTTAATTTCGATCACAGCATAAATTTTATCTGAGCAATCGAATTGCGCTTCGGGCGTGGCGCTGGGGATATCGTTAGCCGTACTCAATGTTATAAAGGTATTGAAAACAGGGGAGAATGTGGTGCTATCAGTCGTGTCTTGGGCATTCGCATTCAATGCAGCGCTGAATATAAATAGGCTAATAAATAGTTGAGATAAAATACGAGTAATGGATGCAATTAAACAGTGAGGCATAAAGTTTATCGAGACGCAGACCAAGTGCCGCCCATATTGCAATTAATGGTAGTAGTTTCTT
>JAZGFQ010000220.1:0-3702 GCA_036479635.1 Arenicellales bacterium | reverse complement strand
AAAGTGTTCTGCTTGGCTTAGGTTTTGGGCAATTAGAGCATCGCTAATCAGTTCTTTTTCAAAAGCGGTTTCTAATGCGCCTGAGAATAGTTCTGAAAGATTATCTTCAGGGTTGGCGCTGTGTACCACCACCAATACATGCCAAGGATGCGCTGTATCAAAAGGGTTAGGGTGTTCATCGAAGTGCTTGGCAGTGAACTCAATGGCAATGCTTGGAATTAATTCAAAGGTGGTGATGCGGTCACTGCTGGCCTCGCGAATTAAATTGTACAAGCTAATGACAGATTCAATTTTTTCGAGCGCAACCAACGCGGTAACGGCTTCTTTGGGTTGAGGAAATAGTTTCAACGTGGCGGCGGTAATAATGCCGAGCGAGCCTTCCGCGCCGATGAGTAATTGTTTAAAGCCATAACCCGTGTTGTCTTTTCGTAGGCTGCTTAAGTCAGAGAAAACCGTGCCATTGGGCAGCACTGCTTCGATGCCTAGGCATAAATCGCGCGCATTGCCATAATGTAGTACATTAATGCCGCCTGCATTGGTGGATAAATTCCCGCCAATCTGGCAGCTGCCTTCAGCACCCAAACTTAAAGGGAATAACCGGTCTTGTTCAGACGCGACATTTTGAATGTTGGCCAATATGCAGCCCGCCTGTACGGTCATGGAGTAGTTCTCGGTATCGATATCGAGTATTTTATTGAGCCGTTCTAGTGAGAGTATTATTTGCTGCTCAGTCGCCACTGCGCCGCCGCATAAACCCGTGTTGCCACCCATCGGCACGATGCTGATATCATGTTCATCACACAGCTTTACGCATGCGCGCACTTCTTCTGTAGAAGCAGGCTTCACCACCGCCAAACAGGCACTTTCAAACAGGCCACGTTGCTCAATTAAGTAAGAGGCGGTTTGGGTTTTATCGCTTAAAACATATCGCTCACCTAGGATGTTGGTGAGAGCTGAAAGAAAGTTTGAATGATTCATAAAAGCTTATTTTTCGGCTAATAGTTGTGCTTTATATTGCTCAAATTGATCGACATTTTCAGCTTGTGGATAAGCAAGGTCTAGCGATTTTAATTTATCAACAATCAATTGCGCAATTTCACAACGCATGGCTAATTTATTGTCTGCAGGAATGGCATACCAAGGCGCGAACTCAGTTGAGGTTGCGTTGAGCATCTCCTCATAAGCGTGCATATATTTATCCCATAGCTTTCGTTCTTTTAAATCATTGCCTGAAAACTTCCAGTATTTTTTGGGGTTATTTAAGCGTTCTAAAAAGCGGTTTTTCTGTTCCTTCTTGGAAACATTTAACCAGAACTTCATGATCACGGTACCATTGCGGCTAAGATGCCGCTCATGCTCAACGATGGATTCAAATCGCTCTGCCCAGAGTGCATCTAGATCCGTTTCTTTTTGTAAAGCAGGTAAGCGCTGGCCGTCTAAAAACTCAGGGTGCACACGTACCACTAAAGTCTCTTCATAATAGCTGCGGTTGAAAATCCCGATGCGTCCGCGTTCGGGTAAGCGCGTGGCGCTGCGCCATAAAAAATCGTGGTCAAGTTCTTGCTTAGAAGGTTGCTTAAATGAAAAAACTTGAAAACCCGCTGGGTTCACGCCCTGAGTAATGGTACGAATGGTGCTATCTTTGCCTGCCGCATCCATCGCTTGGAAAATCAACAGTAATGAATGTTGATCTTGCGCATAAAACTTGCGCTGTAATTTAGAAAACTGTTGGGTCAGTTTCGCTAGTTTTTTCTTAAGCTTTTTATCATTAGCGATTTTTTTTGGTGCGTTAGGTGCATTTAAAACGATGAAATTTGAATCAGGTTGAATCATGTGTCCGTTTATTTTTTTCATGTATGCATTGTATTAGCTCTAGACACAAAAAACCCGATGATTTTCATCATCGGGTTTTGACTGGCTTGACGCCAATGCGTTTTAAGCTAATGAGGTGTGCTTATTACCATTCTATGATTACAAAGCCAGGCTGACCATCTTCAGAATGATCTACTGTATCAGTAGCTCCATTTCCTCCTGCACCCCCTTGTCCATTGCCCCCATTCCCGCCTGATGTTGGTGGGATGTACGGGCCTGATTCTTCATTTTCATCCACGGGCAAGAAGCCATCTCTATCCCCTCCGTTGCCGCCTTCTGCTGTAGCAATGGCACCAGTGTCGGCGACGGTGTTATTACCTCCGACACCGTTGGGGGAGGCATTATTACCATTAACACCATCAGTGCCTGCTCCAGCGCCCCCTCCATAAACACCCCCAGATGTGCCTGCAGAGCCGCCGCCACCGCCGCCTGGCCCACGTATGATTATGCTGCCATATGTTGCAGAAGATGCACCCCCGCCCCCGCCTCCACAATCGTTTTCAACGTTATTATTAGTGGGGCAGCCATTCCCGCCGTGCCCGTCGCCTATTCCGCCATCTCCGTTGGTTCTGTTGGCTCCTTTTCCGCCCATTCCGATGATAATGAAGACAGAGCTTAAGGCTGCTATAGGTATAATTTGGGTAGAGGTGCCGCCTGCGCCACCATTTGCAGCATAATCTCCAAAGCCTCGCGTGATTGTTCCGCCACCACCGCCTGCGCCAGCGACGGTGATTTTAATGGAGTTCACACCTTCAGGTATCGTAAATGTACCGTTCGCGTCAAATCTGATAGAACCTGTTGGAGCGGGTGTAGATGGGGTTGTTGGTTTAATTGATTCTGTCGTTTCTGTCGTTTCCGCATGAGCAGGAAGAATGACGCTATGAATAACAGGTTTAATCCATTTGCCCGAAGTGGTTGTTATCCCTAGTAATGCGCTTGTAGTTAATGTTATTTTTAGTAATCGCCGTTTTGAATTATGTTTCATTAAACTGGACCTTTCAGGTTATTGATAATTATACTAATAGTATTGTTTTTTAAGTGAAAGTATGGCATTCAAGCACAAAAAACCCGATGATTTTTATCATCGGGTTTAATGACTTGCTGGTATGGAAGTTTATTTACCAAGCAATTTTTTCACGATGCCAGCTACCAACATTAACGCACCGCCGCCGCCTGCGCCGCCCGCGACTTGGCCAATAATGCTGGCCATATCCATGCCGCCGCCACCTGCCATGCTAGCAAGGCCCGCTAAGCCAGCGATCTTAGCACCACCTAGGCCGCCGATTAAACCTGCGATGGTGTTACCTGAGCCGCCTAAGCTTAAGCCGCTGAATAATTTGCCGATGATGTTGCCACCTGCTGCGCCACTGATTAATTGAATGATTAAAGGGAGTAAAGCTTCCATTAGTGTTTCCTCGTTGTGTTGCTGTTATTTATTAGAATAGTTTATTGAGCGTCAATATATAAGAACATCCGTATAAACTAAGTTTATTTTAACATGAAATAGCTATAAAATTAAACCAATAAAAACAATCGCTTAATGTGCGGCTGTGTTTATTTTTTAGGGCTTATTTTTCTAAGGTATTGCTGACGGCAAGGCCGCTTAACTCGGATGGATCAAACCATTTTAATTGATCTTGTAACGTGACCACTTCACCGATGATGATCAGCGTCGGCGCCACCACTTTTTCAGATTTCACCTTGTCATGCAAAGTGCTTAATGTGCCGGTGATGACACGCTGGTTTTTAGTGGTGCCTTGTTGCACTAAAGCGGCTGGCATATCTTCGCTAACACCATGTTCAATAAGTTTTTGTGCGATGATTTCTAAG